>SKPH01000015.1 GCA_007119615.1 Syntrophomonadaceae bacterium
CATCCCGGTTGGTAATTTGAAGGGCTTCTTCAAGAGTTTTACCTTTAACCATCTCCGTAAGCATGCTGCTGCTGGCAATTGCCGCGCCGCAACCGAAGGTTTGAAACCTTACATCTTCAATCCTGCCCCCCCTGACTTTGATATAAAGTGTCATGGTGTCACCGCATTTAAAGCTGCCGGTCTCTCCAATGCCGTCGGCATCAGGAAGTTCGCCTACATTACGGGGGTTGTTAAAATGGTCGACTACTTTATCGTTGTACATCTGCAACTCTCCTCTCTGCTATCCGGGTTTGCGTAAGGGGGAGATCCGGCGCAGTTTATCTACAATCGGGGGAATATTTTTTAATACATATTCAACATCCTCTTCGGTATTGCCCCTGCCGAGACTGAAACGTATTGAACCGTGGGAAGTCTGGTGATCCAGCCCGATCGCAGAGAGGACATGGGAAGGTTCGAGCGAACCTGACGAACAGGCTGAACCGCTGGAAGCGGCAATTCCCTGTAAATCGAGACTCAGGAGCACAGATTCTCCTTCGATATATTTAAAGCTTACATTGACATTACCCGGCAAACGCAGTTCGGGGTGTCCGTTTAATACTACATCTTCGATCTTTAAAAGTCCCTGGATAAGCTGATCCCTGAGTCCTTCCAGGAGCTTCTTTTTTTCCGGGATCTCATTGACAGAAAGTTCGAGAGCCCGGCTGAGACCGATAATCCCGGGGACATTTTCTGTGCCTGGACGCAGCTTACGCTCCTGGCCACCGCCGCGATAGAGGGGATCGATGCGAACACCCTTGCGCTTGTAAATAGCGCCGATTCCTTTCGGTCCGTTAAATTTATGGGCTGAAAGAGATAAAAAATCAACATCCAATTTACTCAGATCAAGCGGCAGCTGGCCTACAACCTGAACGGCGTCAGTATGAAACAGGATATTGTGCTTTTTGGCGATCGCGCCAATCTGATCAACAGGCTGCAGAGTACCTACTTCATTATTCGCGGCCATAATAGATATTATAAAGGTGTCGGGGGTGATTGCGGCTTCCACTTCATTTGGGTTTACCAGCCCGTAGCGATCAACAGGAAGATAAGTTACTTTATGCCCTTCCTTTTCCAGATCCCGGCATACATCGTATACAGCATGATGCTCTATGCTCGAGGTAATGATATGGCCGGCAGATCCCCGTTTTTTTGCCGATCCGCGCAGAGCGAGATTGTTGGATTCTGTCCCACCTGAAGTAAAAAAAATCTCATCAGGCCCTGCACCGAGAGCTTTTGCTGTTACTTCGCGAGCCTGATCGACCGCATGACGAACTTCCCGTCCCTGGGCGTGCAGGCTGGAAGGGTTACCATATTGTTCCCTGAAAAAAGGTAAGATTGCTTCTAAGACTTCTTCCCTAACCGGAGTTGTAGCTCCGTGATCCATATAGACCTGCTTCTGTTTCACTATCTATTCCTCCCGCTATTTTAAAATCTCGGCCGGCTTCAAATCAATCAGTTCACTGAGAAAGACCTCATCTAAAACATCGTTAATCCGGTCTCGCAGCTTTTCCCATACCTGCCTGGTCAGGCAATCTCCTTTACGATGGCAGCAGGGCTCTTCTCCGCTTTCCGAAAGGCAGCTGACAGGGGTAATCGGACCTTCGACCGCCCGTACTATATCACCAACTTTAATATTGCCGGGTGACCGTGACAGCATATAGCCTCCACGGGATCCGCGCACACTGTGAATCAGACCCGCTCTTCTTAGATCGGGAAATATTTGCTCCAGAAATTTAAGAGATATTTCTTCCTGTTCCGCAATTGCACGCAGCGATACAGGGCCACCTCGATAATAAAATGCGAGAACCGCCATAGCCCTGACTCCGTATTCAGCTTTTGCCGAAAGTCTCATTCTGTTCCAGCTCCTCAGCTAATCCCGACAAAAAGACTCGGGTATTGTCCAAAAAAAAGAATAACACCTGTTCCGAAGGATGTCAATGCCTTCAGGTATTATAAAAATTAAAAAGCCGGTATTATTACACCGGCTTACAAATTCAACCTGATCCGGTTCCACCCTGAAGAAACCGGAATCTATATTTTAACTACGTTTGCGGCCTGAGGCCCACGATTTCCTTCAACTATTTCGAATTCAACTTCCTGGCCTTCTTCTAATGTTTTAAATCCTTCCTCCTTGATTTCCGAATAGTGCACGAAAACATCATTACCTTCCTCAACTTCAATAAAACCGTATCCTTTTTCAGGATTAAACCATTTAACCTTGCCCTGCATCAACTTACTACCTCCCGAAATAACCCTGACCGGCAGGGTGTTTTATCGACTAAAGATTAACACGTTTCCAAATAAAAAGCAAGGTATTGCTTGAATATTCAAAGCTAAATTCAGGCTTTTTCCGGAACCGATCACGGATAATAACAACGGTAAGTGTAGAGCTTTGCCAAAGTGTTATAATAAAATCAGTAATAAATTATTCCCCGGTGGTGATAATAATTGATCATAGGCATTGGAATCGACCTGGTTTCGATTGAACGAATCGGCAGGATTTATAATAAATTCCCGTCACGCTTTCTAAACAGGATCTTCACCGGTAGGGAAAAAGAAATTTTAATGAAAAGAGGATCTCCTTTGCCCGCTATGGCAGCTCGTTTTGCCGCCAAGGAAGCAGTAATAAAAGCAATTGGATGCGGCATCGGACCGGCAGCTTTTAAAGAAGTTGAGGTGGTTACTTCAACCGGCCGGCAGCCCCGGATCATGCTTCACGGAGAGGCATTACGGCTGGCAGACGAAAAATGCATAACTGAAATAAAAATCTCGATGAGCCACGAACCGCCGCTTGCCTGTGCTTTCGCGACAGCAGTCAATTCAGCAGCCCGGACTGCTGCAGACTGATTTCAAAACCGGTCGCGGATCGACGCTGAGGGGAGGGAAGCTTGAGGCAAGAAAAAGCAAGACCAAAACATAAACCTGTATCGAGATCTCTCACTTCTTATATCTCACGTTTCAAGATCCGGCGCCTAAGTGATGCCCGTTTATTCCCACTCAGAACTTACGTTGGTATGCACAATTAAAACAGAGCCATAGTTAATTGACCGGACCCTATCCGGGGCACCGTAATTCCCCGTGACAGTTTACCTGTACTCAATCCATTCAGGCAAATTATTTAAATTTGAATTTATTATTGCTGCGATCGGGTATAGTTTAAAAGTCCTCCCGCCCTGAGAATATCCAACTGCCTCGATGATAACTGATGAACGGCAGTTATTTTAAAATTACCGTTGAGATGATCTATTATGATCTCGTTTCTCTCCAGCTGTTCCCCGGGATTAACGATAAGCAGCTCATCCCCCATAGAGAACTTCTCGTAATCGGCCGGCTCGCTGAAAATCAGAGGCAGTATGCCGAAGTTAACCAGGTTAGCGAGGTGAATACGGGCAAACGATTTAGCCAGGACAGCCTTAACCCCTAAAAACATCGGAGCCAGGGCGGCATGCTCACGGCTGGAACCCTGACCGTAATTTTCTCCGGCAACAATAACACCGCTGCCGTACTCCCGGGCCCGGGACGAAAAATTCGGATCGAGGGGAGCAAAAACGTAATCGCTCAGCGCTTCAATATTGGACCGCAAAGGGAGCACTTTTGAACCACCGGGTACGATATGATCTGTTGTAATATTATCACCGACTACCAATAAAACTCTGGGCCTGATTTTTCCCGGCAGTGGATCGTTTAAAGGGATCGGTCTAATATTTGGCCCGCGGGTAATTGATACTTCTTTGCCATCAACCGGGGGGGCAATCAACATCCGGCGATCAACAACCGGTAGAGGAGCTTCCGGCAATTCAGGGTAACTGCCCAGTTCGCGCGGGTCAGTAAGCACACCGTGCAAAGCGGTTGCAGCGGCTGCGGCAGGCCCGGTTAAATAGACCCCTGCATCCGTAGTTCCGCTTCGGCCTGGAAAATTACGGTTGAAAGTGCGCACCGATACACCGCAGGAAGGCGGTGCCTGTCCCATACCGATACATGGCCCGCAGGCTGATTCAAGGATCCTGGCTCCCGAAGCTACCAGGCTTTCAAGAGCACCTTCCCGGACCAGGGTCATAAAAGCCTGACGGGAACCGGGAGCCGCTACCAGGCTGAGTCGGGGATGGATAACTTTGCCTTTCAAAATTTCCGCCACCAGGCGAAGATCCTGATAAGAGCCGTTAGTGCAGCTGCCGACAGCTACCTGGTCTACCTCTACACGGTCGATTTCCCTGATCGGCCTGACTGCATCGGGGCTGTGCGGTTCCGCTGCCATCGGCTCCAGGCGGTTGATGTCTATTGTGATCTGCTCATCATATTCAGCCCCGGGATCGGCTTCCTGCCGGTTCCACAAATCCCCTCTGTCCTGAAAACGCAAAAAACTCGCTGTAATCGCATCACTGGGAAATAGTGAAGAGGTGGCGCCGAGTTCAGCCCCCATATTGGTGATTGTCGCCCTTTCCGGAACAGAGAGGTTCTCTATTCCGGAACCGCCATATTCAATAATTTTCCCTACTCCGCCTTTTACCGTCAGTCTGCGCAGAAGTTCCAGGATAATATCTTTTGCTCCTACCCATGGAGGAAGCTTCCCCTCCAGGTTGACCTTGATCACTTCCGGCACTACAAGGTAAAAAGGGCCGCCGGCCATAGCCACGGCAACATCGATCCCGCCTGCTCCGATACCGAGCATTCCCAACCCGCCGGCAGTGGGAGTGTGACTGTCCGAACCGAGAAGAGTCTTACCCGGAATTCCAAATTGTTCTAAGTGAACCTGATGGCAGATACCGTTACCGGGTCTTGAAAACCAGACTCCAAAGTGGGCTGCAGCCGACTGCAGGTAGCGATGATCGTCGGCATTTTCATAACTGTTCTGTAAGGTATTATGATCAATATAACTTACGGATAGCTCAGTCTTCACTTTTTCAATTCCCAGGGCTTCCAACTGGAGGTAAGCCATTGTCCCGGTAGCATCCTGGGTCAGCGTTTGATCGATCTGAATTCCGATCTCGGAACCTTTTTTGAATTCGCCGTCAACCAGGTGTTCTTTAAGCAGCTTATAAGCAAGACTGTTCGCCATTTTTTATGGTTCCTCCAAATTTTTTTAGGCTGAAACTCTCATCTTTTGCTTGATCAGGTTGCCTAAGAGCGGGGCCAGCATTATTACAGCACATAAAACAAAGAGCGCAGAAAAATCAAACCATCTCAACAATACCCCGAGGGTCACAGAGCCCGCTACGATCCCCAGATCAAACGCCGATGTAAACGTAGCCATGCCGATTCCTCTCTCCATAACCTGGAGACGATCCGCAGCCATAGCCATAACCGAGGAATGGGCCGCTCCGAAACCGAGTCCCAGGATAAATGCGCTCAGGATTAGCTGCGCCTCCGTTGCCGCAGAGGCAATCATAATTAATGCCGCTGCAGCAACAACCAGGGCAGGTAAAAATACCTTTGGTCGGCCAAAATGATCTGATAGGCGTCCGGCCGCCGGGCGCGAAAACATCGTGGTTAGCGCAAAAACAGTAAAAAAGTAACCGACCGCCTGAATGTTACGAACTTCTCCGAATAACGGCAGAAAGGTCAAAATAGCGCCCAGGGTAAACGTCATACAGAAGATAATCAGGGATGGGAGCAAAACTTTTCTTGAAAACAGCGGAGAGCCTCCTTCTCCGCTCCTATCCCGGGACGGTTCCCGGACCAGGGAACCCAGAAGCATGGCAATTAATGCTGCAACTGAAGCCACCGCAAATAAAATTACGTAGTTGCTCTCCGTTGTAATCCGAAAATATTCGCCAATTATCGGAGCTGTAGCCAACGAAAAAGGAGGGGCGATACCCATCAATCCCACTACTTCACCCCTTCTTCCCGGGGGAGCCAGATCCAGGGTAAGGGTGTTAAAGGCCAGCAGGAAAGCTCCCCAACCAAAACCCTGTACAGCTCTGAGCATAAAAAGCAGGGGCAGCGGAGGCAAAAACAGTAATCCCAACCCTGCAGCCGCATAAAGGGATATACCCATGACAAGCAAACGCTTTCGCCCGCGGTGGTTAATGTCCCTTCCCTGAAACGGGCGAAGAACTATCGAACAGAATGTAAACAGGCCCATCAGCAAGCCCACTGAAGCCTCATTTCCACCTGTGTCGAGAACATAAAAAGGAAGAATTGGGATATAATAATCGAGAGCAAAAAAAAGAAAAAAGATTGCTCCGAAAAGAGCCATAAAATTTAGACTTATAATTTTTTCTTTTTGTACGCCATTCGTCATCTTATCTCCACCGGTTTTTCTTACTCCCGGCCCAGGAACCGATCCATCAGCCTGTAGCCTTCTTCTATAAACAGACCCGTCTCAGAAGCGGAAGACTCGTCAAATAAGCAGCCGGGATTACTTTTACGGTCGCTGCTGCGAAAAATTGTAAAAGGGACCGGATCACTGGTATGAGTACCCAGCGAAAGCGGTGTAGCATGGTCCGTAACCAGCAGTATACTATATTCAAGGCCGCTCTGATCAAGTTTCTCCGAGATCACCTTCACGACGTGCCGGTCAATTAGTTCTATAGCCTTAATCTTTTTCTCAACTTCAAAGCGGTGGGAACACTCATCCGGCGCCTCGATATGCAGGTAAATGAAATCCCGACCCTGCTTTAATGCATCGAGGGCAGCCTCGACTTTGCCGCTGTAGTTTGTATCAATATAACCGGTAGCGCCTTCAACTTCGATCGGATCCAGACCTGCAAAAAGGCCGATCCCTTTAACCAGGTCAACAGCGGAGATTACCGAACCTTTAAGCCCGTATTTATCAGCAAAAAATGGAATTAGCGGTTTGCGGCCCGCCCCCCAGATCCAGATTGAATTGGCCGGATTTAACCCTCGTTTGATTCTCTTCTTATTGATCGGATGATCGGCAAGGATGTTGAAACTGCTCTCCATCATTCGCCGGACCCTGGTTCCTTCTCCCCCGTCCGGAAGGTATTCGGAAATTTTTTTCCCGCTGATGTCGTGCGGCGGGGTTAACTTCCATTCATCGGAAGAGCCGTGCCATACCATCAGGTGCCGATAACGAAAACCGATATGAAAGTCGATGTTTTCAGTTCCGAGGTTCTTATCGACAATCTCGATTAATTCCCCGGCTTCCTGCGTTGATATTTCTCCGGCACAATAGTCAACCATCGTTTTCTCCGAGTAGGGCTGATCAACGGAAAGTGTAACCAGGTTACAACGAAATGAAACATCATCCGGATTCATATCCACACCCAGGCTGATCGCTTCGAAAGGAGACCGCCCGGTATAATACTGCAGGGGGTTATAGCCGATTACAGAAAGGTTGGCTGTATCACTGCCGGGCAGAAGACCGGGCGGAACTGTCCGGACCAGGCCAAGTTCACCTTCAGAGGCAAGGCGGTCGAAATTAGGAGTCCGGGCATACTGCAAAGCTGTTTTATTGCCAAGTTGTTCCATGGGGTAATCGGCCATGCCGTCTCCGACAATCACTAGATACTTCAAATGCGGATCACGCTCCTTATAAGGTCTGCGAGGCAGGACAATGAAGAGAAAAAATCTGTGCCCTGAAAATACCCTGTACAAAACTTTTTGTCAAGGGTAACAGGCTCCTTAAAGGATATTTTGATCAGCCTGGAGAAAACATGAACAAGCTTTCAAGATTAAATTAAGGGAGCGTCAACAGTGCGCTATTACAGTACCAGGAACCAAACAGAAAGTATTACAGCTGCCGAAGCCATCAAAAGAGGGCTTTCCGCAGAAGGAGGCCTTTTCGTTCCCGCTGAAAGAGCCGCACCGTTCGTGATGGATAATCTGCCCGCCGGTGATTACCGGAAAATCGCAACTACGATTATAAAACTATTTTTATCGGGCTACAGCAGCGCCCAGGTTGAAGAGGCAGTCAACTATGCGTATACCCCCGATAATTTTGATCATCCCGATATTACACCCCTGCAAAAGCTCACTGAAGATCTCTATGTACTGGAGCTCTGGCACGGCCCAACATGTGCTTTTAAAGATATCGCCCTTCAAATATTACCACAGTTACTGCGCACTGCTGTCCAGATCACCGGTGAAAAATCTGACCTCGTAATATTAACCGCCACCTCAGGGGATACAGGCAAATCAGCCCTGGAAGGCTTTCGTGATGTTGAAGGCATTAAAATCATTGTCTATTTCCCGGAAAAAGGGGTCAGCGAGATCCAAAAACTACAGATGATCACCCAGGAAGGAAATAATGTCGGTATTGCGGCAGTACGGGGTAATTTTGACGATACCCAGACCGGAGTAAAGGAGATATTCAACGACCGGAAACTGGCCGAAAAATTGGAGCAAGCCGGTTACCGCCTATCTTCAGCCAACTCTATCAACTGGGGTCGCCTGCTCCCGCAAATTGTCTACTATTTCTCTGCTTACCAAAACCTGATTGATCGGAAAAAATTGTCGGCCGGAGAAACAATAAATTTTGTAGTCCCTACCGGAAACTTTGGCAATATCCTGGCAGGTTACTATGCCCGGCAGCTTGGCCTGCCCGTAAACCGCCTGATCTGCGCCTCCAACCGCAACAATGTACTTTCCGATTTCATCCAGAGCGGAGTTTACAACAGCCGGCGCTCCCTGCACCGGACTATTTCACCGTCGATGGATATTCTGATTTCAAGTAACCTGGAGCGGTTACTGTTTGAGTTGACCGGTCACGATTCCGAAAAAGTTACTTCGTGGATGAAACAGCTGCAGGAAACAGGTGAATACGTTGTTGACCGGGAGACCCTGCGAAGGCTGAAAGAACTTTTCTGGGCCGATTATGCCGATGACGAAGAAACTATACAAGTCATAAAAGATACTTATCACCGCCATAAATACCTGATCGATACTCACACTGCCGTAGGAAAAGCTGTTTTGAGTAAATACCGCAACCGGGAAGAAGATAACTGCCTTAATGTAGTTCTTTCTACCGCCAGCCCTTACAAGTTTACCGGCAGTGTTGTCCGGGCTTTATTTGATCATAACCGCTTTAAAGACTCCTCTGAACTTGACCTGCTGAAAATACTTTCCCGGGAAACGGGCACCCCGGTACCCGCCAGCCTGGTTGATTTGGACAAAAAACCAATTAAACACAACCAGGTGATCTCGCGTGATTCAATGCGAGATCACCTGCTCTCTTCTCTCAATCTTACTTAACGACAGCCGGACATAATGCCGCATAAAAACAGCCATCCGATCAAAAAAATAGAAACGGGCCCAATTAAGCCGGTTTCAGAGAAAGATTGCCCGGCGGACAATCACAATCTAGCCTGACCCATGGAGGTGATTTCAACCCGGCTGTGTGAAAAAGCAGCAGATTTAACTTTCCCTGCATTAATATTCATTTCGAGAGCGGTAATTTCCGGGCCGCCCAGTTCATACCCCCCACCCGATTCGATATTCAGCGTAATTGATCCATTATTACCTTTCATCAGGTGATTTATCTCACCACAAGCCGTGACAGCCAATCCAAGCGCAACTGAACCTGTTCCGCAGGAAGGCTCAATTACATCACTCTCGACATAATGAGGAAATACTGCCCTGAGGTGACCGCCTCGTTCGGGATGCCAGTCATAGACAGCGACGTTTGGTTCTATCTCACCGGTTTTTTCCTGAAACTCATGCTGAATTTCCAGTAGATCACTACGGGTTTGGCTGTCCCAGGCTGTAAAGTCAGCCGCAGGATAAGCTGCCTTAAAGTTGTCTGCATTAACCACCAGGAATTTGCCCGCCCGTACCACTTCGATACCCCTGAAGACTTCCCGGCTTACGCCATGTTCGTAACATTCATCGACAAAACATTCCATATCGGTTTTGATACGCAGTGCTTTGCGTTCATGCTTTTCTATCCTCAGGGCTATCGGGCCACAGTCTGTCCGGAGCAACACCCTGGTGGGAGAATTAGTCTGATCAACACCGAATATTGTCCCGAGATCCGTTTCGATCAGAGCTGCTCCCAGGACCTGGGTTAATCCACCACAGGTACTGATAAAGCTGGGCAATGTCGGTTCAGCTATTTTTACTTCAATTTCTCCCTGTTTGCCCGCCGTGTAAAGGATACCCGCTTCGTGAGCATAAAGATAATTTGGGCCCATCAGTTGAACAGCGGTTTCCAGTTCCCGGCCAATCGGAACCTGATCTCCGCGAAGCAGGATTATCAGGTTACCACCCATGTGTCCCCGGACAAAGTCAATATTCATCGCTACTTCCTCCGCCTTGATTACATTTTTTTCAGCTGCCGCACTTCTAAGATTGGGGCAGTCTCCTTATTTGCAGATCTATCGAAAGTTACATCGATCACCGCACTGCTGGAATAAGCTATCAGAAAATGTGAAATTTAATTTTCCTTTCCAGTCCTGTTTAGAAAGTTTAGATTTCAATTATTTCGAACTTCTCAGATCTAACCTCCGGTCGCTATTTGTACTTGTTTTACCGGCAGCAATACTTTTGCTGGAGTGAAACTCACTCCTTCAGGTGAAAGAAATTTCAGTAACAGTGCCCCCATTTACGCACTTCGTTCATTCGGGTTGGCAAACAGGGACAGACATTTTCAGGTATATTCTCGATCCGGCAGGGACAGTAAAAATCGCCGAACATCTCATTTTTCTCAAGCAAACCTTCTATCACCAGCTCTTTATCCTCATTAAAGGTGTAGCCGCGCAGGCGGGCAAAGTTTTCGGAACGATTGCGGATCTCAGTTTCCGGATCCTGGGTTAACCGGGCAGCAGTTATTTCGGGTTCGACCGAGTTTATTTCTAATTCAGCGCCGCAAATTGTACAGACCACAACCTGCCCGGATTCAACCTCACCTTTATGGATAAAGGAAAGCAGGCATACTTCACAATATATTTTATTTTTCATCCTTAAGCGCTCCCTCAATCTCCTCCTGCTTAAACCCGGAAATCGCTTTATCATCGATTACCGTTACTGGAAAAGAACGCTTACCGGTCAGGCTTTCTACCTCTTCCAGGGCTTTTTTCTGCTCCTCGCCTTTGGCTAAATCAACCTCGACAACCTCATACTCCACATTGTTATCATCAAGGTACTTCTTCACCTTCTTGCACCAGGGGCATGTGCTTAATGAATAAACTTTAATCATCGTAATACACCTCTTTTCAAGAATATTTAAGCTTCCTTGAAACCTATGTTTTCCATCGTTACCAGGCGGGCAGTTGAGATAACATCCAGTTCCCTGACTTTCTCAACTGTCTCAGAACTCATATGTTCGTCTACCTGGAGGACCATCATTGCTTCCCCGCCGGCGGTTTTTCTCCCCAGTTGCATAGAACCGATATTGACGCCTTCATTACCCAGAAGCGTGCCAATTTTACCAACTACACCGGGGCGATCGTGGTGGGTTGTCACCAGCATATACCTGGCTGGAATAATTTCAATCCGGTAGTCATCAACCCTGACAATCCGCATTTCGTTGCTGAGCAAAGTTCCGGACAGATGATGTTCATCACTGCCTGATCTCGCTGTAAGAGTGATCAGATTACTGTAATTTCTGACCTCGGTGGTTGATGTTTCCCGCACAGCAATCCCCCTGGCTTTGGCAATATGAGGAGCATTAACCCAATTGACACCATCACCGACGACATGGCGCAAATAACCAATCAGGCAGGAAATAGTCAACGGCGCTAAGGGCAGGGATGCAATTTCTCCGCTGTAAGTCAGTTCAATTTCATCAACCGAGCCGTCAAACATCTGGAGGTAAAAACTGCCCATTACCCTCATCAGCGGAAGGTACGGTTCCAGGGCTGCCCGTTTCTCAGGCATTAAAGCCGGTACATTTACTGCAGAAACAATCGGCTCTCCCTGGAGGGCCTTAATGACCTCTTCCGAAACCTGATAAGCAACATTAGCCTGTGCTTCAAGAGTAAGCGCCCCCAGGTGCGGAGTAACAATAACATTATTGAGTTCCAGAAGATTGCAGCTCCCAGGGGGCTCCTGTTCAAAAACATCCAGTGCGGCCCCGGCTACTTTGCCTTCCTGCAAAGCCGAACACAATGCTTCTTCATCGATCAGGCCGCCCCTGGCGCAGTTGACGATCCGGACGCCGGGCTTCAACAGTTCTATCTCTTTCCTGCCTATCAGATGGTGAGTGGATGAACCGAGCGGCAGGTGCAGGGTGATAAAATCAGCCTGTTTAAGAAGATCTTCAAAAGAGACCGTGTCAATGCCCAGGTTTTCCGACTGCTCAGCCGAGATATAAGGATCATAGCCGATTATCTTCATTCCCATGGCCCTGGCCCTGCGGGCAACCTCACTGCCAATCCTGCCAACGCCGACCACACCGAGTACTTTATGGTTTAGTTCAACGCCAACCAGTTCGGATCTTTTCCACTCTCCCCGTTTGACAGAGTTATTGGCGACAGCAATATTGCGGGCCAGGGAGGTTAAGAGCGCAATGGTATGTTCAGCGGCAGATATGGTATTACCATGAGGAGCATTTACAACAACGATGCCTTTTTCCGTAGCCTTTTCAACATCTATATTATCTACTCCTACTCCCGCCCGGCCGATTACCTTCAAGTTGTCGGCAGCTTCAATTACCTCCGAAGTTACTTTAGTTCTGCTGCGTACCACCAGGGCATCGTAAGACCCGATTTGTTTAACCAGCTCGTCAGGTTTTAGATCGGGCTTATAATCAACCTCCGCCTGCGCACGAAGCAAATCCAGACCTTCGGGGGAAAGAGAATCGCTAACTAAAATTTTCAAATAAAGCACCTCCGGCATAGTAAACGGCTTGTATGGTTTCGAATAGATCAACATCTATATCCTGCTGCCGTATATTAATAATATATCATAAATACAAAGGCCCTCCAATCGGATGGGCCAAACTTTACTTTAAATCTATTACTCTTTCAGGGATCAGATAAGCGATACTGATTATTGGCAGTTTATTAAGCTAATGCTATCTTAATGAATTGATTAATACATGTGCCAGATCCATGAAAACTCCCTGACAGTTTATTGTGGCGGCGAGGCCTTTTACTTACTGGTTTACTGAAATTTAAAGCAGCGCGGCTGCTTCTCTGTCTACAATCAAAACAATGTTGCGATGGAGCTGCAGCAGCGAAGCCGGCAAGCTGGTAGTTATCCTTCCGCAGCACATAAGCTGAACAGCACGGGCCTTGTTCTCTCCGGCAGCCATGAGCAGGATTTTTTCCGCATGCATGATTGAGGCTACTCCCATGGTAACGGCCTGGCGGGGTACTTCTTCCCGGGAGCTAAAAAAACGACTGTTAGCTTCAATTGTTTCAGCAGTCAGATCTACAAGGTGGGTATCGGTATACAGGTATTCACACGGCTCATTAAACCCGATGTGGCCGTTAACTCCGAGTCCTAAAATTTGTAAATTGATTCCACCCGCATCCTTAATTTTTTGATCATATTCTTTGCAGGCAAGATCCAGATCCTGATCTCCGCAGTAGGGAATATGTATATTACCGGGTTTTATGTTGATATGGTCAAAGAAGTTGCTGTACATGTAAAAATGATAACTTTGCGGATGCTCAGGCGAAAGGCCGGCGTATTCGTCAAGGTTAAAGGTAACGACATCATTGAAGTCAATTTCTTTTTTATTGTACATCTTGACAAGTTGAGCATACATACCTTCCGGTGTGGAACCGGTAGCCAGGCCCAGCACTGAATCGGGCCTGCGATTTAGTTCTCCGGCCACGATAGCTGCAGCTTTTTCACTCAGTTCCCGGTAATTATTGACTGTTTTTATCTCCATCTTTATGATCTCCCCGTTTCCAACTAAAATATTTCTTCCTTTTCCTCGGTAGTGTAAAATAAGGCCATCAGTTCATCGTAATTTTTCAAATCAGCCGAAGACAGCAGTGACTTTTCAGCCAAAATTCGATCGTGCCGGGCTTTATGTTCCAATACACGGATCTGTTCCGGAATGCCATACTGCGTTACCATAGTTTTAATCAACTCAAAAAGGCTGTAGCTGCCGTAGAGATATTGTCCCTCATCCAGGATCTTTGAAGCCACCATTGCTTTAAAGGTTTTAAATTTAAGCTGCTCCTTCACGGTTTGCAGATCTTTAATGATATAATCAATTTCTTCTTTAGATGCCGGGTTCATTAATAAATTATATTTTTCTTTATAGAGGACAGTATCGAGGCTTTTGAGCAATGGAACGGATAAACCGTCAGCAATAGCAATGATGTCAAGATCTGAACCTTTAACCAGTTCACCGGTGGAAGATTCCGGTCTCGGCTCAGCATGGGCCATACTGAAGACAACATCACCGGCAATTATGAAGCAGGCCTGCTCATTTATGGCATCCCGGTCACCATGATTTTCAACCATACGATCAATAGTATCCCTGGCCAATCCGATTTTTTTTGCGCTGATTTCAGCTATCTTTTTCTCCAGTTGCGCTGCAAGTGTATCTGCCACGGAATCATCTGACATAAGACCGACAACTGTATAATTAAGAAACTCTCTCATGATCGAAGGTGAAAGCCTGGCATAACCTTCCACCTTCTTGTCCAGCCGCAGATACCTTTTCCCCACGATACGCGTAATAATTTGATCCGAACCACTGCAAATCTTCCAGGCGCTTAAAATATCCATACCGGTTTCCCTGACCAGGTCTTTACCGGTTAACGGTCCTTTTTCTTTCAAAGCAGTTAAAACTTTTTTCATCGATTTTTCCTTTACCTGATGTGCCGGAACTCCTGATCCTGTATTACCTTAACCACAGTTTGCGGAGGATAATAACCCCGCGCAGTCCCGTTTGGGTATAATAAAACTTTCTTACCCAGCAAGGTTCCCGGAGATGTCACACTGTTGCATCCGGTTTCGACTTCATCGCCAAGTATTGCACCGAACTTTCGCAAGCCGGTTTCGTAAACCCGGTTTTCAATATTAAGGGTTACCGGGGAATCAGTCATTTTCAGGTTGGCTAATTTAGTTCCCGCCCCCAGATTAACACTACCCAGGATACTATCGCCGATGTAAGCAAAATGGCCTGCTTTACTCTCTCCCAGCATCACCGAGGATTTCATTTCAGTGGCATGACCAACCACACAGTTGTCTCCGATCAGAACATTTCCCCGGATATAGGCTCCGTGACGCACCTCGGTACCGTCGCCGATAAAAGCCGGCCCTTTAATCAGGGCAGTGGGCTCAACTACTGTATTTCTGCCAATATAGATTTCATCGTCCATCAGGAATGATCCGGCAAAAATGACACTTGCGCCCTTGATAACAGAGCCGTCCAGCAATACCTCCAATTTTTTTCCGGTATTATCAATGGTGAATCCAGAATCGAGCACCTTACCGTCATAAAGAACAAGGGTTTTATCGATAAGCGATTTTCCATGCCGCAGCATGGTTACATTAGGCTCAAGGAGATCCCTGATTAAAGGTTTGATCTTATTCAAACCTTCCCAGACATATTCAGTATCCTCGAAAAGTGGAAAAAATCGATTGTTTTTCAGATTAAAAAAATCTACAGCCCTTAGCATTCTCCAACTCCCCTTTAACCAGAATTAGCTATCTGACTCAACATTGATCCGGTCTGCTTTTTTAAGGGTAATTTTTTCTCCCGCTTTAACCGCTTTCCATGCTTTGGGATCGCCCAGCAGTCTCCCAATCGGATTAACCGGGCTTGCAGGTCTGATCTCCTCAGCAGTGGAAGCGGGAGTCCGTCCAAAAAAAATACAGAACGCGCGTCCTTCCGGCCAGTACGCCAGGTCACCTACTTCGACCGCCGACACGGCATTTTCGGGTTTTGCTGAAACGGGTATTGCAAAGTAAATTTCATCTCCCCAGGTATTAACCCTGCCAGTTAGCGGCAGCTGTTCCAGGATTAAATCCGCTGTCCCGGTGCGGTTTAATTCTGCTTCCATCCTTATCTGGCCGGAAGTTATATCAATCTTCCTGGTCATCAGAAACCTCCCTTAATATAATTATGCCATTACCTCAATTTTAATCGAAGTTGGATTATAATTGTTACAATCGCTTTCAGCTACTGAACATGCTGTAACTACAACCAGCAAATCCATTTTCGCCTCCAGTAAGATATAGTCACCGGGATTCGAAAGCGGTTTTTTAACTTCCACTGCCCCATCCTGACGCAGATGCGTATTCATGAAAACGTTAAAAGGGGTATGGATATGTGAATAATCCAGCCCATAATCCAATAATACAAGGTAAAAGTTATCATAACAGCTGGAGTGGCTGCCTTTAATTCCGTACTGCCTGCGGTACATCTCCGGACGACAGGGCGGATGAATCAGATCGTGACGGCCGACCGTATCTTCAAGCAGCAGCAGCATTGGATTATACCTGTTGGAGTAGAGACAGTCTTCACGGTAGATATTAAGCGAAGCGTTGATATCGATAGTTGCGCCGGTTGAAAGGTATTCGCCGGGGTCATACCAGTTATAAGCCAGTAGATCGGCCACCTGTTTCCCCTCCAGGTCTACTACTCGCAGTCGCTCTTTATTATTAAGGATTATTCCGGCGCCGCTTTGGGGAGGAATAATTTTTGACTGCCTGAGGTTATTTTTCATCTAACCTTCCTCGTTCCTTTGTGAACTGTAATTACTGCCGCCGTTAGACAAGTTTTTATCGACTTTCGGCCGGGGAGCTGTCAGGTAATCGAGAGCAAGCCGGCACAAAACCGCCGGTCCGATCCAGAGCGTATCTTCATCCAGATCAAACTTTTCGTTATGGTGCGGGTAGGTAATCCCTTTTCCGGGATTGCCTGTGCCCAGCACAAAGAAAGCACCCGGCACTTTTTGTAAGTAGAGAGACATATCTTCTGTGCCCATATTTGGCTTCTTTATTTCGACTATATTATCTGAACCGATTACAATTGAAGCTGCAGCGATAATTTTTTTTGCAAAATCCGGATTATTCACTGTCGGAGGGTACCCGCCCAATATTTTAACTTCGGCTTCGGCCCGGTTGGCTTTTGCTATCGAATAGCAAATTTCACCCAGCCGGGCGGCAACAAATTTCCGATCCGGCTCATAGAGGGTTCTGAAATCACCGCTAAAGGTCACCCTGGGAGTAACGATGTTATAAGCTTCGCCGCCGCATATCTTCCCTACGGTTAAAACTGCGGGGTTAAGCGGATCCATTTCACGGCTTATAATTTTCTGCAGAGCCAGAATTATCTCTGCAGCAACAGTTATTGCATCGACTCCGAGGTGGGGCAAGGCTCCATGGGTGCCCTTCCCTTTGACGGTAACTGTAAAAGCTGTAGCTGCAGCAAGAATCGGGCCTTCGCAGATACCGATCTGCCCGGTTTTAACATCGGGGAATATTTGTCCGACATGCAGTCCGGTAACAGCATCAACAAGCGGATCTTCCATGCAGCCGTCGGCAATCATCTGCTCTGCGCCGCCATGGCCTTCTTCGCCGGGCTGAAATAACAGTTTAATATTTCCACTGAGTTGGTTGCGCAGATCATAAATAATTTTTGCAGTGCCAAGCAGCATGGCCATATGGGCATCGTGGCCGCAGGCATGCATATTCCCATTGCTCGAAGCAAATGGGAGGCCGGTTTCTTCGGTAATTGGCAGTGCATCCATGTCCGCCCGAAGAGCCAGGGTCGGACCGGGATTTCCACCTTCAATTAATGCAACGATTCCTGTTCCGGCTGCTGAACGGTAAGCTATACCGATTTGATCCAGGCAATCCATGATATAGCGCGACGTCTGTTCAAGCTCGAAACCTATTTCCGGTATTTTATGAAGTTCCCGTCTCCATGTAATAATATCCTGATGAATTGACTGTGCTGCTTTCTTGGTATCCACAGTTTCGTCCTCCGGTTTTTTACTCAACTGCTGCTTTCTTCTTCTATGCCGGCAATTACCCTGGCCAGTTTCTTTTTCTGACTCAGATCGGCCTGGCGGCCGATCATAATCCTCTGGGCCTGGGGGGAACCTGCCCCGTGCATCGATTCAGTTCGGTAACCTACAGCAGCCGCACCAATTGTTAAATTCTCGATTAAGCGCAACACCCTCATTCTATGCTCGGTTGGAATCTCTGCAGTGCCTTTCAGGTATTTTTCAATATATTTACCTATTACAGGGTGGCGGTAATCTTGTTCCGAAGGGAGGGTTACCATCAGGCCACCGGCAATGTCTTCGGCAAGACGGGCTATTTCATATGGGAAGCGGGTTACATTTTGCTTACATACATTGGCGAGAAGCAAATCAATCAAGTACGTGCCTGATGCGGTAGAACCCCCCTGGCTGGAGCAGGCAATCCCGCAGGCAAATAATGTTTCGTTGAGATGAACCATCTCGATCAATTTATCTTTAATATGTGAAGCCCCGGCAGCGCCGTTATAATCGGCTGCCAGAGCTGCCGCGCCAATCAGCACATCGCCTACTCCGACTTTACATCCACCGTAGCTCTGCCGGTGATAGCCGGCGAACCTTTCTACGAGAGGCCCTGTGTAACGATATTCACCGCACATGAAAACACGTTCCCAGGGTACAAAAAGATCATCGAAAACAACAAGACACTCATGCCCGCCATAACGGCAATTTCCAGCATCGATTACCCCGTCTTCCAGCTTACGGGTATCAGAAGACTGGCGGCCGTAAATATAGGTGACTCCCTCAGACCCGCTGGGTACGGCGAAACATACGGCATAATCGGTTTCTTCCTCATTCATGGTCAGGGTGGGCATAACCAGTATCTCGTGAGCGGAAAGGGCACCGGTCTGATGGGCCTTTGCCCCCCTGATTACAATCCCGTCAGCTGTTTTACGGACTACCCGCAGGTATAAGTCGGGATCAACCTGTTTTGAGGGACGCAGAGAGCGATCACCCCTTGGATCAGTCATCGCTCCTTCTACAACAAGGTCGTTTTCCTGAACATGAAGCAGAAAACGGCGGAAGCGGCGGTGATATTCGATCCCCAGATCACGCTCCAACTCAAATGTGACACTGTCGACGGCATTTATCGCATCCATCCCGACACAACGTTGAAAACAGGCTGCCGTTTTTTGCCCCAAAAGACGCTGCATTTTAACCTTCCTGATCAGGTCATCCGTACTCTGATGCAGGTGGGTAAAACGGTTAATTTTTTTTCCTGTTAAACCGGAATCCGCCGTCAGTAAATCCGCATATTGAGGATCGTCGGCAAGTTCATAGCTTTTTACCACGGCATTAATGGAGGGTCTGATCATTGGATGATCTACTATCCCGCCGACCTTCCTCCCAAACATGTAAACATTGAAGTTAATCCGGCGCAAAGATTCCAGGTATTGATCGGCAGTCAACATCAGCTGTGCAGCTCCTTACCGGGCAAAGAGTTCTTTTACAGAATCTTTACTCAGGCTAATGATTGTAAAGACACCAAGCAGAGTACCGAGGGGAACGATTAAGCATTCCAAAAAAGCGATAATCAGGCAAAAGTTGTAAGATCGGCGCTGTTTCAGCCTGCTGCCGGCAATCATGATCAAAACTGCAAGAGTCCAACCGGCAAGAATAATAACAGTCGAAATAATTATAAAGAGCAAGCCGATTAACCCAGGTGCGGGGTCACCACCGTTTAATCCGGAAACAAGGATGGTGATCCCGATAACAAAGTGAATAATGGGAAAACAGGCAAATATAGCTGTCATAACCCCCATTACATAATGGAGGTTGCCTAAAACAACAAGAGTGCTTTCTTCATTTGAGGCCACAATCAACTCCTCCTTTCCAATCCAATAATTGATTTATTTATATTATTTGACAGGGCTGATTTAATTCCTTTTTGTTGTATGCCCGGCAGTGCGTTACCTCCCAGTTAGAATGTAATCAGCCCGCAGATGATATAAATGCCGAACCGCCTTTACAACTATCTATACTCCGTTTATTTTGAGGATTCAATACCAGTTGACGCAAAAACAGGACCTGCCCCCTAACTTACAGGTTTAGGAGCCGCCCAAAACTTCTTTAACCGCTTCAATAGTTTTCTCGATATCTATGCGGCTGACATCTTTATTGGTTGTAAAGCGAATCCGATCCGGTTCAATAACCACTGTTAATATGCCCCGTTTTTCCAATTCATCGCCAAGCTCCCGGATAGACAAAGTGGTCGGTTTAACGATAACTATATTCGTTTCGACATCATCAGGATTAAAAACTATCCCTTTCATTGCAGCGAGGCCATCAGCCAGAAGTCGGGCATTGGCGTGATCCTCGGCCAGGCGTTCAACCATAGTTTCCAGGGCAACAACGCCTGCAGCTGCAAAAATTCCGGCCTGGCGCATTCCCCCACCGAGTCGCTTGCGCCAGCGACGGGCTTCATCTATAAAATCAAGTGAGCCGGCAATGATTGAACCTACCGGGGCGCCCAGGCCCTTGGACAGGCAGAACTGTACTGACGTGGTGCACGCAGTAAACTCTTTCACCGCTACACCGGATGCGATCGAAGCATTGAAAATCCGGGCCCCGTCAAGGTGTACAGGCAGGTCGTGCCGGCAGGCGACATCATAGACCGCCTCCATGTCCTCGAGAGGCACAACAGTGCCCCCGGCCCGGTTATGAGTGTTTTCCATACAGATTAGCGATGTCGGAGGCAGGTGGATATCGTCCTGTCGAATGGCCCACTCAACCAGCTCAGCCGGCAATGATCCCCTTTTCCCGGGCAGCGGTCTGGGTTGGACACCGGCGAAAACAGAAGCCGCGGCAGCTTCATAATAATAGATGTGCGAATCAGCCTCCAGGATCACCTCGGTCCCGGGCCGGCAGTGCGTCAGTACGGCAATCTGGTTGCCCATGGTTCCGCTGGGCACAAGCAGGGCCGCTTCCTTTCCGACCATATCTGCCGCCAATTCCTGGAGACGGTTAACCGTGGGATCTTCACCGTATACATCATCTCCCACCTCAGCTTCAAAGACAGCTTTTCGCATTGCATCAGTAGGCAGAGTAACCGTATCACTTCGTAAATCGATCAATGTTTCTTCCTCCTATCCAGTGGTCTGATCTTGTTTGGCTGTTGCCTGCAGGTTTTTACCGGTAAGTACCTGCAGGATTTAAAACCTGAAAATTTAGCTATGTAATCCGGAAAAATGACTCCTCGAAATCCGGGTTATCTTCGTAGCGGCTCATTAATAAGCCCGGCAGGGTGTCAATCTGTTCAAAGAGCGTGGAATCTACTGGAATCCCCGCTTTATTCAGTGCCATGACCAGATCTTTCGGATCAGGCGGACATCCCCTGGCGGCAAACATTTTCTGGATATCGGGATGATCTTTATTTTTTGCATACATGCATTGTCCGATCAGAAGTGTCGCTTTCATGCCCGGGGAAGGCTCCATTGTTTTTCCGGTGAGCACTTCAACTTTTTCCCAGGGCTCTCCTTGCCAGGCCTGGCGGATTGCTGTCAGGATTACACCATATAAAACAGAGCAGTAAGTACACAGGGTCTGGTCAAACTTACGGTAATAGATGCCTTCTAATCCCTGTCTGGCAAGTGCTCTCGGCATTTCACCCTTCTCATCCCTGACGTATTCAAAGTCATATTCATGAAAAGAAGCTACATCTTCAATCTTCTCACCGATTACCTCAATATCGGAAAGATCAGTAGGACGCATCGCTTTATCCGCTGCCGCTGCCAGATGCCCTACATTAACCGGATCATGACCAAGGATCCTGGAGCCGACCATATCGGCGGAAAGAATATCGTTTGAGGCTGCCAGCAGGTTGGTTCTCCTCATTCGGCCGTCAAAACCGGGACCGCGTTCCAGGCTGTAAATACCATCAATAACTGTAAGCGAAGGCGGCATCGGATCGGCTATTCTGGCAACATGATAATGCAAATTCTTCACCGGGTCTGGACTGTGGCATTTTTTGCGGGAAGCGATATCGATTGTTCCCTTGAGATTTTTAATTCCAAGGCTGACCACTGTCTGATTATGCGCCTTCATAACCGGCAGATTAACCAGAAAATCACTTTCAAGAATATCTTTATTAAAGTTCAGGTTTATACCGTCTCCTAAATCAACCTTTTTAAAAGATCTTTCCATGATATTGATATATTTTACACCGTAACGTTTATTTAAAGTTTCATACCCAAGGGTTGCAAAAGCATGGGCGGGGGTTTCAGTATCACTGGGATCAGCTACAATTCCTTCGCCGATGGTGATATCGTCTATACCGTATTCTTTCAACAAGATAACGATATCCTCGACTACCCTTGAGGTGGTAATTACTCCCCACTTGGGAAACTTGCAGTGCCTGGTCCATAACACTATGTTCGGCTTGATAAAAACCCTGGCCCCTGAAGGCAGGTGATCAAGCCCTCCACAGCCGAGTACTACCTTCTTAACCGATTCATAAGGCAATTCGTAACGGGTGACTGCTACGATTTTTTTTGCCACTCCTGAACGCCTCCCTGTTTTAGAATAGTTCCAGAACCCGATTTAACGCAGCAGCCTGTCGAAGGCCGGTAAAGCGCCGGTGACAGATACAGATGCCGTCTGTGGCAGGTCGGCTTTAGTTCACTGAGCGAAAAACAACCCATGTTGTGACGGATTGAAGTGGGCAGACCGGATATTACCAGTATAACAAATTGTACTGATTTGAGGTAATCTTAACCGTACTTTTCCTTCCCATTGAACATCTGACATCCTCCACAATGGTCGTTGAATGCCACAGCTTGAATACAGGCCCGATTAATGATATGATTTACAAAACAGCATATGGATAAGGGGAGCTGGAGTAACCCGGCTGAGAAAGAACTTTACCTGTTCTGACCCTTTAACCTGATCTGGGTAATGCCAGCGGAGGGATATCTACAGCAGTAATTCAGAAGCTGTCGCCAACGTTGGCGGCAGTTTTTATTTTAAGCAGAAGAGGAGGGATTGAGTTGACCGTATGCAATATCAGTCTGCAGATTATTCCCCTGGTGGATGAAGAAAAGGTTTATTCCGTCGTCGACCGGGTAATCGAATTAATTGCTGAGTCGGGCGTTAAATACAGTGTCGGTCCGATGGAGACGACCATGGAAGGAAAACTTGAAGAGTTGCTGGAGATCGTCAAAAAAGCTCAAAATGTGTGTATATCAGCAGGTGCTGAACGTATTCTTTCAGTGGTCAAGATTGATTACAGTACCAGGGGAGTGACTATGAATGAAAAAGTGGGCAAGTATCAAGTCTAACCTGCCGGCAGCAGTATTTTTAGGATTAATAGTCATCCTGTGGGAACTGATCAGCAGGGCCGCTGCAGTTCCAGCTTACATTTTACCCGCCCCGACAGAGATTGCTGTCGCCCTGGGCGATAACTTTTTGTTGCTGATAGCCCACACCAGGGTCACTCTTGCCGCTGTTTTGAGCGGGCTGGCCCTGGCTGTCCTGACTGCCTGTATCCTCGCTGTAGCCATGGACCGCTGGAAGCCGTTAAAGCAGGCTCTTTACCCGGTGCTTGTTATCTCGCAATCCATCCCGATTTTCGCCCTGGCACCATTAATGTTGATCTGGTTCGGGGTTGGGCTGCTGCCAAAAATACTGATCGTAACCCTGGTCTGCTTCTTCCCCCTGGCAGTCAACCTGGTAGAGGGCCTGAGCCAGGTCGATCCCGAGGCTATCGACCTGATGCAGACTATGAAGGCTAACCGCTGGATGATTATGATTTCAGTACAACTGCCTTTCGCCATGCCGTTTTTTTTCTCCGGCTTAAAAATTGCCGCGACTTACAGCGTCCTGGGAGCGATCATCGGTGAATGGCTGGGAGCCAGGGCCGGCCTCGGTATCTACATGCTCAGGGCAATGAATTCTTTCCGTACCAGCCATCTTTTTGCATCGGTTATTGTTGTAATTCTCTTAAGTCTGGCCCTGTTCAAACTGGTTGAGCTGGCAGGCTGGGCTTCAATGCCCTGGCAAAGACAATCAAAAGATCAAATGGAGGGATAACAGATTATGTTAAATAATATGAAAAAGCAATCTTTGGTTTACTCTCTCGTTACCGTATTGTTGCTGACGGCTTTGGCACCGTTGGGATGCGAAGCTGATGATCCTGCTGATCCGGACAGTATTTCAGTTATGCTGGACTGGACCCCGAACACCAATTACAGCGGACTCTATGCTGCTATAGAACAAGGTTATTACCTCGAAGAAAACCTTGAGGTTGAATTAATCGAAGCTCCGGGCAGTGTAGTGCCTTTAGTCGCTGCAGGAGAGGCCGAATTTGGCATAAGCTACCAGGAGGAGGTAACATATGCCCGTATAAACGACATACCTGTAGTCTCTATTGCCGCGATCATCCAAAATAATACTTCCGGTTTCGCCTCCCTCGCTCAACGGGGTATTGAAACACCGGCTGACTTCGAAGGCAAGAGTTACGGCGGATGGGGATCACCGGTGGAAGAGGCAATGATCGAAGCGCTGATGAATAAATACAACGCAGATATTGGGCAGGTTGATATTATTACCACCGGCGAGATTGATTCGCTGCTCGTCATTCAACGGGAAGCTGATTTTGCCTGGATCTATTATGGTTGGACCGGTATCGAAGCAGAGCTGCAGGGAATAGAACTTAACTTTATCGAACTGCGAGAGGAAGAACCGGCACTCGACTATTATACCCCTGTCCTGATAACCGGTGAAGGACTGATCACCGAAAACCCGGAACTGATCGAAAGGTTTATGCGGGCAACATCCAGAGGTTATCAATTGGCCATTGAAAATCCCGGGGAAGCTGCCGGAAATCTCCTGGCCCACGCTCCTGAACTGGATGAAGAATTGGTTTTAGCCAGCCAGGAATGGTTGGCCGACCGGTACCGGGGCGAGGCTGAAATATGGGGTATACAGCATTTAGAAACATGGGAATCCTACAGCCGGTGGCTCTTTGAATTCGGATTGATTGAAGAGATTCCGGACAGTGAGAAAGCCTTTACAAACGAGTTTTTGAGGTGATCCCTATCGAAAAGCTGCAGCTAAAAGAAGTCAGTTCAACATACTCTTCCGGGGAAGAAAAACTGCCGGTACTCGATAGGGTGTCGCTGTCTGTTGGGGCGGGAGAATTTGTATCAGTTATCGGCCCCAGCGGCTCGGGAAAAAGCACAATCCTGAAAATCGCCGCCGGCCTGCTCAATCCCGATCGAGGCAAGGTTTTCATCGACAGCTCCGATATCACAGGCAATCCCCAGCTGGTAGGCTATATGCCTCAACAGGATCTTCTGTTTCCCTGGAAAACGCTGAAACAGAATGCCGCCCTGCCGCTTCTCGCTGCAAAAACAAAAAAGAAAGAGGCTTACGCCCGGGTTGAAGAGATGCTGCCTGTTTTCGGCCTGGAAGGGTTCGCCGATTACTATCCGTACCAGCTTTCCGGCGGGATGCGCCAGAGGACGGCCCTGATGCGAACGATGCTTATCGACAGCGACTTAATGCTTCTCGACGAGCCGTTTGGCGCCCTCGATGCCCTAACCCGGGAGAATATGCAGGATTGGCTGCTCAGGATCTGGGAACGTTTCAAACGCTCGGCTCTCTTTGTTACCCACAGCATCGATGAGGCGATTTACCTGTCAGACCGGGTCTGCGTTATTTCGGAACGGCCGGGGAAAAATGTCCTGGAGCAGGTAATAGAACTGCCCCGGCCCAGAAAAAAAGAACTGCTGACCACTGAAAAATTTACCTCTTACAAGCAGATGTTGATCGATGCTCTTTCTGTAAAAAGCTAACCCTCTTAGTAAGCGGGAGCGGCAGTCTTAATAATCAGCAGTAAACCGGACTCCAGTTTTATTGCGGCCCGGGGGTCAGTCAGCTCATTGCTCAGGCCGCGTGTTGAGGCAAAATGAAGGGTTTCATTTTTAAGCGGGTATTTTAATCCTTCTGTCACTATTCCGCTTGATTCGGCAGTCAGGGAAAAAATTGAGATGTAATCACCGGCGGCGCCTTGAATAGCAACTTCTTTTTCTGCCAGCAGTATTTCATGACGCTCATCGATTATGGATGCCGGAATGCCGTAGTGAAGCGGTTTCTGGAGCAGCAGTAAATTTATAAAAGCATGATCAGCCCTTCTGCCGCCTAAGGCGCCAATGATTAAAATATCCCCGGGTCGTGCTTTTATAGCCTGATCCAATGCCAGCTCCAGGTCGGATTTGTCTTTTTCAGAGGGATGTTCAATTAGTTGAGGGTTAAACTCCTTCATCTTATGCCGATCACCGGGATCGAGGGAATCGAGATCTCCAATCACCAGGTCCGGCTTCAATCCCAGCTCCAGGGCATGCCTGGTGCCCCCGTTCACGCAGTAGACAAGATCGTCAGCCTTAATCAAGCCGCGATAAAAATCCAGTTCATTCAGATCACCGTTGGCAATAATAACAACCCGCTTGGGGAACATTCGCAAAGCCTACTTCCATTTTCTGCCCGTTTAGAACTTAACTTTTCAGGCTGTTGAAAAATTTCTCCAGGCGCAGGAGCCCTTCTTTCAGGTTTTCCATCGAACAGGCATAGGAAATGCGTATATAGCCTTCAGCTCCGGAACCAAAATCTATACCGGGGGTAACGGCCACTCCCGCTTCTTCGAGGATACGAAGGGCGAATGAATAGGAATCGCTTGTAAATTCTTTAACATTGGCCATCATGTAAAACGCTCCATCAGGCGGTTTAACAGGAGCGATTCCTATAGCCTGCAAGGTTTTATAGAGGTGAAGGCGGCGTTCATTGTACCTGCCAAAGCGTTGTTCGAGCACCTCCGGGCTTTCCTGAAGCGCCGCGATCCCCGCCTCCTGGATAAAGGCACAGGCACAGATAAACAGGTTTTGCTGCAGCTTTTGGATGTTTCTGACCAACCCCCGGGGGGCGATGAGGTAACCAAGGCGCCATCCGGTCATAATATTCCGTTTTGAAAAACCATTTATAACTACTGCCCGGTCAGTATATTCCAGGATCGAATGGTCCTTTCCGGTATAGTTTATACCGTGATAGACCTCATCAGAGATTACATACGGTCCTAAATCAGCAAGATCCTGTAACTCTTTTTCGTCTAAAACAGCACCGGTCGGATTAGCCGGAGAATTAATCAAAATTCCTTTTACCTCCGGGGAAAGGTGTTTTTTCACCTCTGATGCTTTCAGTCTGAAAGCATCTTCTTCCCGCACCGGAACCAACAGCGGTTCCGACCCGATGTAACGAACAAAGTTTGGGTAACAGGCATAATAGGGGTTTGACATAATAATCCGGTCGCCGCTGTTCAGCAGGGTTGAAAAAGCAAGTAGCATAGCCGGAGAAGAACCGGAGGTAACGATAACCTGTTCAGGTTGAACTTCCACCCCGTAATTCCTGTTGTAATAAGCCGCAACCTCTTCCCTCAATTCAGGTTTTCCAAGGCTGTGGGTATATCCGGTATCGTTATTATAGATCGCATCTGCAGCTGCCTGTTTAATCGCTTCAGGAGTTTCACCTCCCGGCTCGCCTACTTCCATATGAATAATAGAGGCGCCCCGGGATTCAAGCAGCTGAGCTTTCTCCAGGATTTCCATAGCCAGAAAAGGCTTAACCTGCCGGATCCTGTCCGGAAGAATCATTTCTTCTGCCCGCTTCGAATTCTTCAGGTTCATTTAGACCTCCTCTAGCTTTTGAGCCTTTCTTCTTCTTTTTCCCGGATCAGTTCTGCGCAGTATTCAATTATTTCTCTTCGCCTGACAATCCCGATAAAAACACCCTGGTCATCTACAACAGGCACGAAATTTTGTCCGCTCGCTAAAGACAAAAGGTCTACGATACGCGAATCGATACGCACCGGCTTATTCGTTGAATGGCGGGTTATATCCGCAAGCGTAATTTTTTCCATGCTGTTGATATCAAGACCGGAACTATTTTTCAATTTCCAGAGTAGATCGCCTTCAGTAATGGTTCCGGCATAATAGCCATTTTCATCAACCAGAGGAACAGCTGCAAAACTGTGACGCTCCATCCGCTCAAGTGCCTGGCGCATGGTTGTTTGAGGTGTTAAACAGACTACTTCCTTTTTTGGAGTCAGGAAAAAAGCTACTTTCATCTGGAATCAAAACCCTTCTTTTCATTGTCAATAATTCCGCCGTTAATAATTTTGAACCCGGCTTTACGGTAAAGTTCGGTCAGTTGTGGTTCAAACAATACATTTATCGTTTTAATTCGATCAGTTTGTATCCGTTTAATTACAATTTGAAGTAAGTTGAGGGCAATACCTTTTCTGTGATATTTCGGGTGGACTACAAGGTTCCGGATAAAAGCGTCATCAACCCCGTCACTGATAACATCTACATAACCGATCAACCTTTTACCGTCATAACATGCTGCATTTGCATAAGTAGAGCCAATAATTCTTTCAAGTTTCTCTTCCCGTCCTTCCCATCCAACTTCAACTCTCAGAGCAGCAACCGCTCCTGCTTCAAGTTCAGGGTTTTCAATATACCGCAAACGCACTTAATCACCTCACAGCCGCTTTTCCAATAGCTATTATAACATTCTCACAGGAATTTATAAGGCTTTAACTAATTTAATTTTTTCGGGAATATAAAAAGTAGAGGTAAAGGATAAAACCACCAACGAGGACTGTCAGGATCAGGCTGTAAAGTTCTATCTGAAACCGGCCGGAAGTTAAAATCAGGTAAGCACCCAGCAAACCAATCATAACCAGGGCACCTATTTGCAATTTATTTTTCAAGGGCATTTGCCGTAACCTCCAGTATGGACTAGTAATTTTAGTAATGCTAACGGTAGACTTTATCCGCTTCAGAAATAGCTTCTGCTGATGAACAGCTATGTCCCAGTGAATTCAAAGTAACCGCCAGAGATTTAAGCAGCCTTTCTACGTTGCCGCGCTGTGAGCCGTTACCCATTAATCCGATACGCCATACTTTACCTTTAAACGGGCCTAAACCGCCCCCAATCTCAATCAGGTGTTCGTGACGCAACCGGTGCCGTACTTCTGCATCATCTATACCATCCGGGATCGAAACTGAAGTCAGGCTGGGAAGACGATATTCTTCAGGAACAACCGTTTCGACTCCCAGGCCCTTCAGGCCGTTGACCAGGGCGCTGCTGTGCAGCAAGTGACGGGCAAACCTGTCCTTCAATCCTTCTTCTTTAATTATTGAAAGGGCTTCATACAGGGCATAGATCATATTAACAGGTGCCGTATGATGGTAAAGTCTTTCCTCGCCCCAGTAACGAATTAAAAATGAGAGGTCCAGGTACCAGCTTTGAACTTTGTTCTTTCGTTCCCCAAAATATTTCAGAGCTCTGTCTCCAAAAGTTATCGGAGCGAGCCCGGGGGGCGCACCCAGGCATTTCTGATTGCCACTGTAAACAATATCCAATTCTCTGCGGTCAACCTCTACCGGAATTCCTCCGAGTGATGTAACTGCATCAACCAAAACCAGCGCACCACAGTTGTGAATAATCTCTACCAGTGAATCCAGAGGTTGCAGCACTCCCGTCGAAGTCTCCGCATGGACTAGACCGACCAGCTTCACATCAGGATGCTTTTTGAGCGCTTGCTCCAAAATTTCCGGCTCAACAGGCCTGCCCCACGGGGCTTCCACTTCCACGACTTCAGCTCCACAGCGGGAAGCCACATCGGACATTCGCTGTCCGAAAACACCGTTTACTCCCACAACTGCCTTCTCGCCGGGTTCCAGCATATTGACCAGGGCCGCCTCCATCCCGGCACTGCCTGTGCCCGATACCGGAAAGGTAATTCGATTCTCTGTTTCAAAAACGTAACGCAGCAATTCTGTAGTCTGATTCATTAGATCCAGGAATTCAGGATCAAGGTGCCCGAGGGTATGCTGTCCCATTGCTTCCAGGATCCGGGAATGAACCGGACTGGGACCGGGCCCTAATAGTAAGATTTCCTGGGGTTTTTTAAAGTGCACCAGCGCCACTCTCCTCACCATTGTCTTAATTCATACCAAGAGATAACTAAAATTCTTTCAGTAGATGCAGTAAATCGCCCAGGGTTTTGCTGATATCCTCCCGGATCACTACTTCGGCTCTTTGATCATAGTCTGTGGGTTGATGGTTAATAATTGATCCTTTATTTGCCAGACGGGGCAGATCCGCTACCGGGTATACTACCAGGCTGCTGCCGACTATGATCATAAAATCGCACTCAGCCTGAATTATGTGTTGAAGTTCGAAAAAAAATGACGGCATCGGATCCCCAAAAAGTACCACATCGGGCCTGAGTATACTGTGGCACATTTCGCAAACCGGAGGGATTCGTTTTAATTCCACTTGCTGCACCAATTCTTCGAAAGGATATTTTTTTTTACACCCCAGGCAGTACCCTGTTCGCAGATGCCCATGTACCTCCCAGATGTTTTTCGAGCCGGCCTTTACATGTAATCCATCTATATTCTGGGTTACAAGGCCCTTCAGATACCCGAGCTTTTCAAGCTCTGCGAGCGCCCGGTGTCCGGGATTTGGTTCGGCGGAAGATATTTTAACAAAACGGCTGAATCCCGCTTCATAAAAGAGGCGGGGATTGTTATGCAGGACATCAACAGAAGACACGGCAATCGGGTCGATTTTTTCCCAGAGACCGGTTCCCGGTGAGCGGAAATCAGGAATGCCGCTGGCGGTGCTGATACCGGCCCCGGTTAAAGCATAGACATTGCGATGTTCTTTTATCAATTCGGCCAGGCGCTCAACTTGTTCCAGGTAATCCATCCGGCAACCTCCCTGCTTCCCGTTTAATCTTACAACCAGGCTGGTGCCTGTTTATTTTTTCTGCCTCTGTATCATGCAGCTGTTGAATATTTTTTATTATAGTCCGCCTTTGATACAAGCCTCTAAGTTTTAATTCCGCTACCCCTGGGACAACAAAGAGAAATTTCAGAGCGGTCTTGCATTTCAGGTTTCTCAACTTTAATAATATCGTAAAAGTCATTCCATTGCGAGTAGGGAAATCCTTTTTCTTCGCAGAGCTCGGCAAGTCTGTCCCGTGCACAAACATGATCGCCCCAGAAAGCACCGAAGCGATCGTTGCTGCCATCTCCGATATAGATTACCGAAAATCCTTTCTCCTTTAGCCTTACGACATGCTTTGCTTTACAGTTGCCGCATACCGGGCACACGTGATGAGCATGCGGATTACGTACTTCAAGGCTGCCGCCCCGGTTTAAAAAAGTGTCATTCCTGTAGATTGTATCTATCTGTTCGAGCAGGCCGAAATGCTTCAAAATCGGCTCGATATAAAACCCGTAACCATCGCTGGCAACAACAACCGGACGGTTATATTCACGGGCATGTTCGAGAAAGTGTTCGAAACCGGGACGGATTTCAACCCACTCAAATGCTTGTGACAACAGTATATCCAGGTTATCGGGCAACAGCTCAGCAGTACGCTGAAGCCACGTCTTAATAGGCATTATTTTTTGCCTGTATTGATAGTTAATCTCTTTAAAGGCCTCACCGCCCAGGGTGGAGGCCAGTTCGAAAGATATATCTCTGGTCAAGATAGTTCCATCAAAATCTACAAGGTATGCGGTATCGGCAATCATAAGAACCTCCGGGCCATATCGTTGATGTCCGTATAAACTGGTCTCTCAGAATTACGGTTTCCAGGCAAAACAGAATTAGCAATTAGGATTTTTACCATTTTAGATCATGCCGCTTTACCTGAAAAGTTCCGTAACATCCCCGGGTTTATGAGCCAGCATGAGGGCTCCAGCCCCGAGCAGTTCCTCCTCAGATCGGAACCCCCATAAAGCCCCTACCGGATAGAAACCCCCTTTTACCGCTGTCTGCATATCGGTATCGGTATCACCAAGGTAAACTATTTCCTCCGGTTTAATCTGCATCTTTTCTGCTATCATCAGGGCGCCAAACGGGTCCGGCTTACGGGGCACGCCCGGTTGAATTCCATATACATCTTCAAATGACCAGCCGGGCAATAGTTTATTTACGGTCAGGATCGCAAATTCATGCGGTTTGTTGGAGAATACCGCTTTGGGAATCTGTTTTTTTTGAAGAAAATCAAGCATCCCGGAAATGCCGGGGTAAGGCCTGGTATGATCGGACCACCTTCGGCTGTACTCCTCTTTAACTGCTTTTACAATCTGATCGGTGTCTTTCTTATTTTTAACAGATTGCTCCGGAAAAGCTCTCTCTACAAGGACGTCAATACCATCACCAACGAAGTAGCGGTATGAATTAACCGGATGCTCATCATAATTTTTTCGCCTGAGGACAGCATTCACAGAAAGAGCCAGGTCTTCCAGGGTGTCCAACAGGGTACCGTCAAGATCAAATATAATCCCCTTATATTTCAAAGCTTCACTCCTCACCGGTTAACTCGTTTTGGTCCAACGGCCGACCAGGGGAAGAACGGATTCGGGGTAATGTTTTCTGAAAATACGGTAATAATAAAGTTCCTCCTTGTTCCTGACCGGGACGGGAGCCTGCTCGGATTCCCTGGCAAATTCAGAGTCGCTGATCGCCTCTTCCGCTACTGCAGCCAGCATTTCAGATGATCCTGAACCCTGATCGAACTGCTGCTTTTCGCGCCAGGCCACTTTGGCTCCCAATTCATTCTCAAAAGCACGCCTCAGGATCCACTTGTCAATCGGTTCGTCCTCATCTCGGTCATGCAGTTTCCAATCCAGGGGAAACTGCTGGACCAATTCAAGCAGCGCCGGCTTCAGGAATGGCACCCTGCAGTCAAGCCCGTGCGCGGAATTCATCCGGTCTACCCGCTGCAAGCCGGTTTTGCTCAGGTTCTGCAGAAAACCTTCAATCTCTTCGGTGATCTCTTTTTCTGTATCCAGCGTTTTCAAATAACTGTAACCGGCAAAGATCTCGTCGGAACCCTCGCCGGTCAGCATTACCCGGCGACCGTCCATCGCAGCCTGGCGGGCGGCAATATAATTGGGAATTGATGACCTCACGTATGCACAGTCAAAGGATTCCAGGTGATAGACAACTTTTGGGAGGACTTCAAGCATTTCGTCCAGATCGTAAGTATAAACATGGGGTACGGATCCGATCCGTTCAGCGATAATTCTGGCATACTCAATATCTTTGCTGCCCTTAACTCCCACCGTGTGAGTAGAAATCGGCTCGGCCGATATCTCGGAGGCCAGCGCGGCAACAACGCTGCTGTCCAGCCCGCCGCTCAGGTAAACACCAAGCTTCTCCACGCCGGCAATCCGCTCTTCAACGGCAAGGTACAGAAGGTGACGCATTTTTTCTTCGGCTTCGTCAAGAGTCAACTCTTTATTTTCGGCAATACGTGGTATCTTGTAATATCTTACCCACCCGTTCGTATCATCCAGGTAGCTTCCGGGGGGAGCCTCTTTAATCGGAACCTTTAGATCCAGCAGGGCCTTAATCTCCGGAGCAACATAAAGGGTCCCTTCCTTTTTTGCATAGTACAGCGGCTTGACCCCGAACGGATCCCGGGCAATCAGGTGCTCACCTTCATCACTGAAGTAA
>SKPH01000018.1 GCA_007119615.1 Syntrophomonadaceae bacterium
ACGCCGGCATAGGTGGCATTGGTAATAAAGCATTTGCTGCCGTTGATAACCCACTCGCCGGCATCCAGCACGGCAGTGGTTTTTGTCCCTCCGGCATCGGAACCGGCATCAGGTTCTGTTAAACCGAAAGCGGCCAGCATTTCGCCCCGGGCACAGGGGGTAACCCAGGTCTGTTTTTGCTCGTCGGTTCCGAAAAGGTAAACCGGGCCGGTGCCGATAGAACAGTGAGCAGCATAAGTTATTCCTGTTGAAGCGCAGGCCCTTGAAATCTCTTCGACAGCGATAACATAACCCATATAACCGTCCCCGGTACCCCCGTATTCCTCACTGAACGGCAGGGCAAAAAGATCCAGTTCGCCCATTTGTTTTACTATCTCATGGGGAAAAGTGCTGTTTCGGTCAAGGTCAGCGGCTATCGGGGCCAACTCTTTTTGGGCGAAATCGCGCACCATCTGTTGAATCATGATCTGGTTTTCAGTGAGTGAAAGATTCATCAAACAACCTCCTTTACTGCAGGTGCTTAAATCTATCGCCTGCAGTGCGATCTGGCAGGGCGCCAGTTGTCAAAGGTTGTTTCAGTGTAGTGTAAGACGTAAAAAGTGGCGAATTGTGCTTCCTCAGGGATTACTGCTTTTCTGGCGCGATACTTTGCGGCCGGCTGGATTAGCGGTATTTTTCACCGCTTCTGCCTGCCCTGGTTTCCGGTTACAGAAAGAGGTAAACAGGGCGTCCCACAATATCCACCTGTGCTGCTACCGTATTTATTATACGCCGGCCTGGTCTTTTCCTGCTGCACACTAATTTACTCTTGCGCTAAGAGGATCGTAAGGAACAGATCTCCTCATTGATTGACCGGAACGGCTGTTTTGCCATATGCATTAGGTAAATGACGGCAATCGGAAGGTGTTGTCTTTCTCTTCAGTAAAAGATATCATTAAAACAACTTGATTGTCAGAGTGGCAAAAATATCAGCGCCCGGTAGCTGGAAGCGATGAATTTGAGAGTTCCGATCCTCTCAGTATTTTGTAACCATCTTCCGGCCTCCAGCGTCTGAATGGGAGGCAGCATCCAGTGGCTTATCCTATTTACCAGGTTGATGTGTTTGCTGAAACAAAATATGCCGGCAACCAGCTGGCAGTGGTTCGAAATGCTGGTGATCTTTCCGGTATTGAAATGCAGAAAATCGCAGTAGAGATGAATTATTCCGAAACAACATTTATAATCTCCGATCGGGAGCGGGACGGCGGCTACGATGTGCGGATATTTGCTCCCGATCAGGAGCTGCCATTTGCCGGTCACCCTACCCTGGGCACTGCTTTCATAATTCAACAGTATATTATCGGGCAGGAAGTAGCTGAGGTATGCCTAAACCTGAAGGTAGGACAAATTCCGGTTAAATTCAGTTATGCCGGTGGAAAACCCGGTATCCTCTGGATGAAGCAGATTGCTCCCACTTTTGGCCGTATCTTTGACCGGCGTGAAGTGGCAGTTGTCCTGAATATTGAGGAAAGCATGATCGATCAGCGCTTCCCGGTCCAGGAAGTATCAACCGGATTGCCCTTTATAATTGTCCCCCTGAAGAGCCTGGATGCAGTCAGGTCCTGTTCTATCGACAGGAACAGCTATTTGAAGCTGATCGAGAACGCCGAAGCCAAATCAGTTTTTGTTTTCTGTCTGGAAACTTATAATCCGGACAACCAGATTAATGCCCGCATGTTCGACGACTACCACGGCATCGCTGAAGATCCGGCCACAGGCAGCGCCAACGGCTGCCTGGCCGCTTACCTGGTCAAAAATCGTTACTTCGGGGGAAAAGATATTGAGGTCAGGGTAGAGCAGGGTTATGAAATCGCACGGCCTTCACTGCTTTTACTCAAAGCGGGAGAAGAAGAGGGAGGCACTATATCCATTTTCGTCGGCGGAGAAGTAATCCTGGTTGCCCACGGCGAACTTGTATGAAGTGAAGAAGGACATTTCACTTGGGAAATGCCCTTTCCGGGCTTACCTGTTTATACGGTTAAATTGACAGCAGCTACAAGCCGGCTGCCACCATATCCCCGACCTCTGCTGTGCTGTAACCCATTTGTCCCGCATTCAGGGACTTCAATTTTTTACTGCAGACCTCTGCTACCGCATTTTCGATGCTGCCGGCGGCCTCAGTTTCCCCGAGATAATCAAGCATCATCGCCCCGGCGCAGATCGAAGCCAGCGGGTTGATCACGCCTTTACCGGTATATTTCGGAGCGGAACCGCCGATCGGTTCGAACATCGAAACCCGGCCTGGATGAATATTGCCGCCGGCAGCGATGCCCATGCCGCCCTGGATCATCGCTCCCAAATCGGTAATGATATCACCGAAAATATTGTCTGTCACGATAACATCAAACCATTCCGGGTTCTTGACCATCCACATGCAGATGGCGTCAACGTGGGCATAGTCGCGTTCTACCCCGGCAAACTCCGGGCCCAGCTCATGAAAAGCTCTTTCCCAAAGGTCAAAAGCATATGTTAAGACGTTGGTTTTACCGCAGAGGGTTAGTTTCCGCCGCCGCCGTTTATCGCGGCAGTATTCGAAAGCATACCGGAGGCAGCGTTCAACACCGAAGCGAGTGTTTATCGATTCCTGGACCGCTACTTCATGGGCGGTCCCTTTGCGCAGAAAACCCCCGGCGCCGGCGTAAAGGCCTTCGGTGTTTTCACGCACGACAACGAAGTCAATATCGTCAGGCCCCTTATCCTTGAGCGGTGTGGAAACCCCCGGGAATAGTTTAACCGGGCGAAGATTAACATATAGATCCAGTTCAAAGCGAAGCTGCAGCAGCAGCCCTTTTTCAAGGATCCCGGGTCTGACATCAGGATGGCCAATTGCGCCCAGAAAGATGGCATCAAATGACTTTAGTTCTTCAAGCACACTTTCAGGCAGCACCTCCCCGGTGCGCATATATCTCTCACCGCCCAGGTCGTAATCGACTGTTTCGATTTTAAAATTAAATTTTTCCTGGCAGGCTCTTAACACTTTAAGACCTTCATTAACCTGCTCCAGGCCTGTGCCGTCTCCGGGAATTACTGCAATTTTGTACATCAATTATGCCTCCTTCAATCGGTTATCTTAGATTTTACATATCATATCCTATCTTAACTGCATTTGAAAAGGCTAAGAACCGAAAAATTGAAGAAAAATGCGCTTTGGACCTGTAAAACAGGAGTATGTTATGATAGAGTTAATCCGTCGAGCCTGTATTATGACTGCAAAACAATTTACCGCCAGGGAGGCCGTTTGTTGCGTAAATTATTAACCCCGAACCAGCATTTAAATAACATCTTTGAAATAGATACTGAATACCTTAAATCTTTAGGGATAAAGGGTATCATCACAGACATGGACAACACCC
>SKPH01000057.1 GCA_007119615.1 Syntrophomonadaceae bacterium
CTATAACGGGGTGAAGCGCAAGATTTGTTCCGAAGAATAAAACGGCGTATGCCGCCAGCATAAAAAAAGCTGTATGAGCAAGGTTGATTATCCTGGCCGCGCCAAAAATAAGGGAAAAGCCAACGGCCAGCATGGCGTAAACAGCACCGTTCATCAAACCGTAAACCAGAATATCACTTAGCATGGCATAGTCCTCTCGTCAGTTTCCGGATCTATGATTCAAACCGGGGAGCCCCGAATATTGGGGCTCCCCACAAGCTGCTTATATAGGGATTACATTTCCAGAATTAATTTCTCCACTGCTCAAGCACATGCGGCGGAAGCTGGTAAGGTACCACGCCTTCAAATCCAACGACCAGGTCTGGAGCATTTTCCGGATCGGGCCGCCACTCAAACGGCCAGGCGGCTAAGAGTTCGCCATCCTGCCACTGAATCCCTACCGCAGTCACGTAACCGGGACCCCAGATAACATCGTGCACTTCATCAAAAACTATACGCCCGGCGGCGCCGGTACGGTCAGTTTTCTCCAGTTCCACAATTACGGCATCCGTATCAATAGTGCCGGCCCGCTCAACCGCTTCTGCCAGAATATAGACTGCAGTGTAAGTGTCGGCATTATAATTGGGCAGCTGTCCATATATACTGACGAACTTTTCGATAAATGGAATTGTATGCTCCGTAATTTCTGCATTTTGGGCAAAAGTATTTAAAGTATAATCGTAATCGCCGAAACCGTCTGTTGCCGGATAATATCCGGATTTTTGGGCCTCTACGTTAATACCCACCGGAGCAGCCGGTATTTCCAGTTCGCCCCACTGCTTGCCGAATGGTATACCAACCGGTCCGGACATGATCGTGTAAATAATATGGGCCCCGGATGCTTCGATACCACGCAGTTCTGTTGTAACATCCGCAGCTGTTGCTGAAGGCCTAAAGGTCCCGACAAATTCCAATCCAAGGGTTGGGAATATCTGCGGTGCCATCTGAACCAGTGCTTCGTTCCATTCCAGAGCTTCAGCCAAAATGGCCACCTTGGGAGCGGCAATACCAAGTTCTTCGCGGACAGCCATGGCTACATCGTTCAGCATCAGTATGGTTACTGTAACCAGGTCAGTTGACTTGATCGGGGTAACCCGGAAAAGATACTTCCAGGTGTCATAATCTTCATCAACGCGGCCATGGAGCAACTCGTTGGTGGCGGCGCCACAGATTATGAAGATCTTCTGGTAATCTCTCGCTATCAGGTCAGTATATGGAGTAACAGCTTCGGTGCGGAAACCGCCGATCAGAAAATCGGGGTCTTCGGATACAATTACGTTTTCCACTGCTGATACAGCACCAAGGGGATCCATAATTTCATCGGTCTCAACCTGAATCACCCTGATGGAGTACGTTTCGTTGCCAACGCTAACTCCGCCGGCTTCGTTAATTTCATTCATGGCCATCTCGGCCCCCCACCACATCATTTCTCCCTGAATATTGGTCATGGGACCGGTGACAGCGATTTTTATTTCACCGTCAAACGCAACATCGTCATTATCATCTACATCTTCTTCATCATCATCCGGTGGAGGTGCTACATCGTCATCTACGGGAGCGCAACCCATCATTCCGGCCACCAGAGCCATCGTGATGAATAACAGTAATAAAAATAATAGCTTACTTCTCACTTTTTACCCTCCTCTTATTCATATCAAGCGTCGACTCTGCACCAAATATATGGGTCACAAACCGGATTGTATTATAGAAATCACCCTCTTTATCTAAAACATATAGATTATTCTTTATAGCCAGAATTATAACATAACAAAAAATACTTGACAACATTCAAATTTTTCAATTATGAATTATTGGGATTAATAAACTTTATTTCCGGTCAGGACTGCACGGCTATAAATATAAAGGTTTTAAAGGTTTTCTTTCAATAAAAGCGAAAATAACAATAGCTGGTGATATCTACTGAAAGATTAAGGTGCCAGGCGGTTTTTTGCGCCGTTCCGGTAGCCAGGAGGGTCTTATCCAGAATGAATCGTAACCCTGAAGAAAAACATCTCATGACCGTCCCGGAGAAAATAGTAAACAATGATACCTGTTACCTCACGGGCAATGAATTTATATCCCTGCCTCAGATCAGTTCAGCAGGCGGCATAGCTGCATTAAATATTTTACATTCAGATTACCGCGGGCTGCTTGAATTTCATGGAGATGAAAAAAGTTTGTTATTATCCCCTTTTCTGATGATCAATGAACAGGCTGCCGATTTTGAAGGTTTAACAGACTGGCACTATCATCTGGACTGGCTGCCCTCTTTTACACTGAAAGCTGAAAATGGATTGACCCTGGAAGGTGAGATCGTTGCTCCGCCTGGTTTTAAAGGGTTTTATTACGCTTTGAGGCTTCAAAACAATGGCAATAAACCGGTTTCCGCCAGGTTGGGCTGGAAGGGCTGCTGGGATTCTTTTAATTATATTATCTTTAACCGCCGGGAACTTGAAGGCAAACGCAGTATGGCCTTTGATAAATGGAGCAGAAGTTTAGTGATGGAAGCTTCCGCGGGCCCGCCCCTGGCGGCGCTGGCCCTGTCTTCCGAACCGGAAGCGGATTGGGAGCACGATGAAAAGAGCGGCATATACTCGTTGACCCATGAAGTAAGACTGGACCCGGGAACCAAATATGAAGCCATTCTTTACGCAGCTGTGAACCTCGAGTTCGACGGAGCCGGGACGACCTCCGTTGATATGAGGCGCCACGGAGCTAAAGCGCTGAAAGAAGCGGCCTGCAGCTGGCTTGAAAACCGGCGCAGCAAGCTTGATGACCCTGTTTTGAACAGTTTGCTGAACCGAAACCTTTTTTTCTGCTACTTTTATTCCACGTCCAGATCCCTGGACAGAGAAGAGCTGGTGCCGATTACCTCACGCAGCCCCCGATATTATGTCAGCGCTGCTTTCTGGAGCCGCGATACGCTACTCTGGAGCTTCCCCGCTGTCATGATGGCAGACCAAAACACGGCCCGTGAACTGCTGCTGAATGTTTTTCAAAAACATCTGAAAAATGCCGGAGACCACGCCCACTATATCAATGGCGCAACCCTCTATCCAGGTTTCGAATTGGACCAGCTGGCCGCCTATTTTCTGGCTCTTGAACATTATCTTCAGCAGAGTAATGATTACAGCTTCCTGAAAGAAACGGTGATCCGGAAAGGATTAGATCTCCTCTCTGAAAAAGTATTTGACAATTTTGACCCGGATTCAGGTTTATACAGCACTTTTCTCGATCCTTCCGACGATCCGGTAACCTTCCCTTTCCTTACTTATAATAATGCCTTGCTCTACCGTTCTTTCTGGTTCCTGGGCAGGCTGCAGGAAGAAG
>SKPH01000051.1 GCA_007119615.1 Syntrophomonadaceae bacterium
GGGTGCCTCCACCTTGAAAAGTTACATTCTCGCATTGTAATACATAAAACATTCGGTGGCTTCTTTGATCGTTTGGGAAAAGCTCAACAGTAGCGCCTGATTGAATCTCTATGGTGAGGTTGCTGCGCACCCGTAGAGCTGCGGCGGCTGTTTTGCCTGCCGAATCTACCATGTAATGCCCTGCCGGGATAACCACGGTGGGGACACCCCTGGCGTGGGCGTCGTCAATGGCGGCCTGGATGGAAGCGGTGTCGTCGGTAGCGCCGTCCCCAAGGGCCCCGTAATCCCGCACGTTGACCCAGGCTGCCTGGCCCGGGTCGGAGCTTCCCAAAACAGTGGGCATATGGCCCAATAGTAGAGCAAAAAACAATATAACCGCAAGCAAGTATCTTATGGTCAACTTTCATACACTCCTTACGAGATCTGTTCTTATTTTAATCATCATGTATTTTCCGAGCAGTCTTTTTTCCGCCAGGATATGGAATCACTGTTATCCAATGGTTATTTCGCCAAAAAAAGAGAAAGCCCTTTTGGGGCAACTTGGTGGTTCCTGTTCCCTGATGAACAATAGACCCATGGTTTAGGTCCCCCTTCGGCAGGAGTGCTTCTCGTTCGGAAGTGGTGTTCACCGACGGTTGATGATCTGCAATATTTCGAAGAAAAAGAAATTTAACTTATTATATCCTAACAGGGAGAACTACACAAGTATTATTCTCAAATATTTGAACTGTTAACTTCTGATGGATGAAGGAGTTATTTGCAGGGCGGGTTTCCCCGGGAGATGATGGTGGAATAACCCACTGCTGTCATATTATCCGGCAAATCTTTTGTGACAACGACATTTGCGCCAATGATACAGTTGTCGCCGATATGTATCGGTCCGATCAGCTTTGCTCCGGCGCCGATGAAAACATTATTGCCGATGGTTGGAGGCTTAATTTTATCGATCTCACTGAACCTGTTGCGGCCGATGGTAACCTGCTGCAGCAGCCTCACATTGTCACCGATCACTGCGTCGTCATGTATGACAATGCCGATGGGGTGGGGCAAGATCATGTTTCTGCCAATTTTGCAGGTGTGCGGCATATATGAGCTGCAGACGATTCGAACAATGAGGAGGTCTATAAACCGGTAAATTACATAGAGCAGCTGCCTGATACCGGGTATCTTTACGCGATAATATATGGTATGGCCAAACAGCCAGGTATATAATAATGCTTTGGAGACAATCCCCTGATTGTTAAACATTGGATATCTCTCCCTATGTTTTCTAGAAAACATTTTTTATTTCTTCAAGCAAGGGTTGAATTCCTTCTTTATCAATAGGAGAAAGCGGATAAAGTTTCTGTCTATGCAAGAAAAGAACCCCTGATAAAGGGGTTAAATGAGATAGAGGTCGCTTTAAGGTTAGGTGGGTGTAGCAAGGCTTGAGCAAGGCTCGTTTGAAAGTGCTTCTGGAGGAACCAGCCATCTTGTTTTTGGGAAATATTCCGTGCACTGTTTAACAAGGATATTCAGCTGCTGATTGTGCTCAAACGGCGAAGAAACAAGATCAGAGCCAGGCAAGTTACGTATTATTTTTTATCTCCAGCTGGAAATTCCCATGTCCGTCAATAGATTTGACCAGGATGTTATACATCCCGGGGCTAACTGTAACTGAAATGGTTTTTTTTGCGCTTCTTCCTTCCCGGCCAGCTGACTGGGCTATAATGTTACCTGCTTGATCAGTAAGACAGATGGCCAGGTCAGATTTGAACGGGTTCCATGTTAGCTCGATATAGAGGGAACCGCCAATCGCATCAAAGCTATACGATATCTCGTCCGGTTTGTTTCTGTGACCCACCCCATCAGAAAATATTGCTCCTTTGGAGCTGGGTTCCGGTTCCGGCCTGTCATTTGTCACTGTATCTGTTTCCTTAGGCTGATTAAGGGTGTCTTCCAGGCATTCCTGGTCACAATCAATAGTATTTGACTCTGTCACATTTGATGTTTTAGACTCAGGTTCCGGGGTTGCTGCAGAAACTGGCTCCGGATCTTGTTTCGGCTCTGGTTCAGATAATTCCGAGTCTTGTTTTGGCGGTTCCGGCTCCGGATCGGGTTCTGGCAGCACCGGTTCGGGCGGTTCCATGCCCTTGACGTAGTTGCCTTCCACGGTATGCTGCGAGCTATTAATATTAAAGGGATTATAGGTATAAAGCGCGATATTATTCATCACCGTAACCCCGTGCCAGGCAGACGATGAAACAGTTACAGCATATTTATCTGTGTTTAGTGATTCAAATACATTCCGAACTATATGAACGCCCGATGGGAACTTATCAACCATTACAATCTCAGGGTATGACGTGCGGCCTAAATCCGTAAACTTGTTATCGGCAATCATGATGTTATCGCCTACATAAACATCCAGGTATTTTTCTCCGATATCTTCAAAAGTATTGTTGGTAATATTGACATTGTATCCCCGCACACGCATCCCATATCCTTCTATCACATTTCTGATTACATTACCTTGCTTAACAACATTTGTAGGATAGCCCCATGAACGAGTACCGTATTCCTGAACATTTTTTATAAGATTGTTCTGGATAGTTAGGTTTTGATTGGGGCCATATAACATGCCACCATGAACACCCTCCACTATGTTATCAAAAATAGAAATATTGACAGCATCCTCTTCTACATTGATACCTAAACCAATATGCTTTCCGTTTTCTGTTCTTCCAACAACCTTGTTATTGTAAATCTCTACTCCGTCATTGTATCTTACTTGTATGCCAATATTCCTGTGTTCAACTTCGTTATCATAAATTTTGACGTTATTACCATGGAAGGCCCTAATGCCATGTGTACCATTTCTTATTGACCCCTTGATAGAATGATTGCCATAGATTTCTGCATCTTGAACTGCCGCCCCAAATAAAATGTCAGAACGCGCGTTGTCAAAAAATACGTTGTTCCTGATAATAACATTTCTCACAGGCCTGCTTGGGTCATTAGTTTCGATGTCGATGCCTGATTGTGGGTTCGTGCCGTAGATATTGTGAATGGTACAATCTTCAATAATAATACCATCTACCCAAGATGTCACGCTGATTCCCTGTCTGCGACTACTGTGAGCATTGACATTTTGAATTAAGATATTGGTAGAGTATCCCGTAGTCATAGTTGCGCCGCCGCCTACATAGATACTGTCTCCCCAAAATTCCTTAA
>SKPH01000065.1 GCA_007119615.1 Syntrophomonadaceae bacterium
AAGAGCTTTATCGAACGGCCGGAGCGGAGTGAAGATCCCGATTACCGCCAGTGGCTGGTTGAGCAATTTGGCGAAGTTATCGCCGGACGCTTCCCGGCCCGCTATACCGAAAAATACTGGACGGTAGGGGCGGAAAAGCTCAGCACCGACTGGATCGGAAACCGCCTGTACCGGCCGACCCTGGAGGAGGTGCTGTTCGGGGCGATGACCGACCGCACTCCTTCGACTTACTACCTGCCGGAAATGCTTTATCCGAAGCAGGGAGGCTACCGCACTTTCCTCGAGCCCCTGGTAGAAGGACTTGACCTGCGCACCGGGAAAGAGGCGGTGCGGATTGATCCGGCAAAACAATTTGTTGAATGCAGCGACGGAACGCGGGAGTATTACAGCCACCTGGTGAGCAGTGTGCCGCTGCCGGAACTGGTTAAGATAATCGGTGATGCGCCTTCGGCAGTCAGAGATGCAGCTACATCGCTCTGGGCTACTTCAGTTGCCCTCGTTTCACTCGGCTTCAGCAGTCCGCAGGCGGGAGAGCACCTCTGGTTCTATATTTACGACCGGGAGATCAGGCCTTCACGGGTACATGCGCCTTACCGCAAGTCTCCGGCCAATGCCCCGGAAGGATGCAGTTCCCTGCAGTTTGAAACCTACTATTCACGGTATGCCCCCCTGGGATGCACGGGCGAAGAGTTGACCGAACATGTCATTGAGGCTGCTGAGAAGATGCAGCTGGCTTCACGCAGCGATATCGCCGCTGCCGACTACCGCACTCTGCCCTACGGCAACGTAGTTTTTGATCAGGGCATGGTTGCCCGGAGAGGCATTGTCCTTGAATATATCGGGCAGTGCGGTATCCTGCCGGTCGGCCGGTTCGGAGAGTGGGATTATCTCTGGGCGGACCAGAGCTTTTTAAGCGGCAAAAAGGTTGAAACTTTTCCCGGCGTGTTATAATCTGTGTAGACAGATCTTAGTTTCAGGAAGGGGGTAATGCGGATGAGCGATGATCGGGATAAAAATTACGGTTCGGGCAAAAGTGGCCGCGATCAGAATTCACCGCAGAATTCCGACAATCAGGCGGGAGATAAAAGATTGAAACCTACGGGTAAAAAGATAAATAGTAAAGAAATACAACAGGATAAAGCAGGAGGAAGTTCTTCTTCAAATCCGAAAAAAACGATTCCGCGCAGCAGGTTTAAAATTGCTCTGCTGATCACAGGCGGAGTACTGGTATTAATGCTGGTGGTTGCGGGCACCTACGCAACGGCTTTTTTCAGCGATGTCCAGGAACCACAGCGTGTGCTGCTGGACGAGGTTACCTTTGAGGAGGAGCATGATGTCGATACCGCATTCTCCGATCAGATAGTAAATATTGCAATGCTGGGCTTTGACCGCGGCTGGAATCGTGAAGCGTATGGTGAATACATGTTTCGACCGGATATGATCGCTGTATTTACGATCAATTTCGAAACCGATCAGATCTCGGTAGTGCGGGTTCCGCGCGATTCATATGTGCCGATATACGGCACGGGCGGTTTTTACGATAAAATAAATCATTCGTTTTATTTTGGCTACAACCGGGGCGGAGGGGCTGACCCGGATGCCGACGGGATCGAGTATACGCTTAAGACGGTCAGCAATGTTTTAGGCGGGATTCCGATTCATTACTACGTGTCGGTCGATATGTATTCAGTGATTGCGCTGGTTGATGCCGTGGGCGGTGTCTATTACGAGGTAGAGGAAGAAATTATCGATACCAAGTGGGAAGTCGGCCGGGTTCTGGTGCCGGAAGGGCCGCAATTGATGGACGGAAAAACCTTCCTGCGTTACCTGCAGCACCGTGACAATAAGACCAGCCAGGATTACGGCCGGATCGACCGGCAGATGAGTTTGTTGAAAGAATCATTTTATTACCTGCGGGAGAAGGGCCGCATTACCGATATACCGGCCACCTACCGCATTTACAAAGATTATGTCGATACCGATTTAACATATACCCAGATTGCCGCGTTGGCTTACTATGCCCGCGATATCGAGGTTACCGATGAGACCATGCATTTTTATACCCTCCAGGGCGGGGGACAGATGAAAGACGGTATCTGGTACCAGGTCCTGAACGAAAATGACCGGCTGCAGGTAATCAGCGAAGTTTTCGGTATTAATGCCGAACGCTGGCCGCCGATTGTTTTAAAGGACAGCCCGGAGTACCTGGAAGAGCAGGAAAGAAAAAGGTTGGAAGAAGAGGGCGAAAGTTTCCTGGACCTGGATATTTTCCGCAGAAGAGGATTTGACAATAATGACGACGCTGAGAATAACGATCCGGGTATGGTTATGGTCCCCGATGTGAGGGGGATGACTACACTGGATGCCCAGCGTGAACTGGGGTTGCATGGTTTACATGTCGGTAAAGTGACGAGCCAGCACTATAGCTTCCTCGATAAAGGGCTGGTAATTTATTCTGAACCCTTGGAAGGAACCCTGATCCGGCGCGGTTCAATAGTAAACCTGGTCGTTTCCGACGGGCGGGAGTAAGGCGGCGTAGATTTTTAAAATCGCAGGCAGGGAAATGGATCATGAAAAATATGTCACCCAGACTTAAACTATATATTTCGCTGGCCATAACCTCTTTGATCATCCTTGTGTCGTTTTCCATTATATTTTTTGGTGTCTACCAGGTCTATTTCGCCCCGGCATCGCTTTTCAGCCATGACTTTGATCACGACGGTAAGGTGGAGGAGTATTTTGAGGAAAGAATAGTAAATGTTGTCGTGCTTGGTCTGCACAACCGTGTAGAAGGCGATATGTCCGGTGAGGTTTATTTCGGCGATGTCTACCATGTCGATACGATCCTCGTTGCCTCGGTCAATTTTGACCAGAATTCGCTGACCCTGCTCGCCATACCCCGGGATTCGTACGTGAGAATTGCCCATAGCGGGGTAACAGATAGAATTCGCCAGTCTTACAGCTACGGTTATGAGCAGGACGGTGAGAAGAAGCACGAGGGCGGGATTCGCTATACAATCGATACGGTTAGCAATTTGCTCGAAGATATCGAGCTGCACTACTATATCGCCATGGATATTGAAGGTCTTAAACAGGTGATTGATTCCCTGGGCGGGGTTTATTACACCGTTGAAGAACCGATGATCGGTTTTACACCGCAGGAATCTCTCGATGCCGGCCCCCAGATGCTCGACGGGCAGGGTTACCTGACGTACCTTACTTACCGCGAACCCGATTCACGTGACGATATCAACCGGATGCAGCGCCAGAAGGCGTTGTTGATGGCAACCTTTAAATACTTCCAGGAGATGGGTATATTCAACTACGTTATCCCCACCTATTCGGCCTACCGTGACCATGTCGATACCGATCTCAGCTTCAACCAGGTAGCGGCTTTAACCCTTTTCGCCGCCGAACGTCTCGAAGCAGACGCGATCCAAGACTACTCCCTGCAGGGTGAATACTTTACGCTTGATCAGGGCGAAACCTACTACTTATCGATCAATGAGCACAATAAAACCGAACTGCTCGAAAAGGTGACAGGGGGACGGGGTCGTTGACAACCTTCAAGGTGACAGGGGGACGGGGTTGTTGACAACCTCAGGAACACTGCAGGAGAATAAAACATGCCTGGTTACCGGGGCGGCGGGATTCATCGGGTCGCACCTGGCACGCCGTTTGCTTGCGGACGGCTGCCGGGTAACCGGAGTAGACAGCTTCACCGACTATTATGACCCCAAGATCAAGGAAAATAATATCAGCGACCTGCTGAAGCACCCCCGGTTTGATTTAATCCGCAAAGACATTGCAGATACTGACGGTGGATCGTTTAAAGGCGTGCAGTGGGTTTTCCACCAGGCAGCCCAGGCCGGAGTGCGGGCCAGCTGGGGTGAAGAGTTTACCCATTACACACATCATAATGTTCTCGGCACGCAGCGCTTGCTGGAGTGGGCCCGTAAAAGCGGGGTGGAGCGGTTTGTCTACGCTTCCTCATCTTCAATATACGGCGATACGGGGAAGCTGCCGATGCAGGAAGACGATCTGCCCCGTCCGCTTTCTCCGTACGGGGTAACCAAACTTGCCGCGGAGCACCTCTGTAACCTCTATCATCAAAATTTTGGCGTCCCTGCTGTCAGTTTGCGCTATTTTACCGTTTACGGGCCCGGTCAGCGCCCGGATATGGCTTTTAACCGTTTTATCCGCGCTATATGTTCAGGGCAGGAGTTGGTTGTTTACGGAACCGGCGAACAGACCCGGGACTTCACCTATGTAGACGATATAGTTGAGGCGAACCTGGCGGCAGCCAGGGCGGAGGGGGCTGAAGGGCGCACCTATAACATCGGCGGCGGGACGAGGGTCTCCGTAAACGGCGTGCTTGAACTCCTGGGCCGCATCTCCGGCCGCGAAGTGAGGGTCAGGTATGAGCCGGTGCAGGCCGGCGACCCGCCGCACACGTTTGCCGATACAACCAGGGCCGGGGAAGAGCTGAATTTTAGCCCGCGAACATCGCTTGAAACAGGGCTCTCTAAAATGTTTAAGTCTTTCTGCGGCTGAAGTAGAGGACCAGCGCCGCCCCGATAACGGCGAAAATCAGGAAGGTAAGGCTGAAGCGGGCCGGGAGCAGAATGCGGGTGGAACCGAGGATCATCCCCGCCAGCAGGAACGATATCGCTATTTGATAGCGCCTGTATAGGGCGGAGAGCAGGCGGGCCAGGCCGAAAAGGCCGATGGCAAAGCCCGCGGCCAGGAATCCTAACCTGGCCCACTGCCAGTTACTGACGGCATGGATAACGTCGTCGTAGAGGTTCATTATAATCAAGATCGAGCTGCCGGAGACTCCCGGCAGGAGCATGGTAGCGCTGGCCAGGGTTCCTCCCAGGAAGAAATGAAGGTAGCCGCCGGGCGGCAGGACGGTGAAGGTGCGCTCCGGCTCACAGATAATATACCAGGTTACAATAAAACCGGTTGCGCCGAGAACCAGAGGCCAGATAAGTTTTTTCAGGGCAACCGCTTCCGGCGCGGTTTCAGAGTCATGGCGGAAAGTAATAACTGTAGGGATCGAAGCAAGGAGCATCCCCAACAGGAAGGCCATAATCGCAATATTGAAGTGTTCAAGCAGGTAGCTGATCACATAGATTCCGGCAAGCGCCGCCGCTGCCGCCCCGGCCAGCATGGGCAGGTAAGGCCTGATTTTCAGACTGGAAAGATCATCTATAAATTGGCGGTAAAACCCGAGGATGAGGATTACCGTTCCGGCGCTCAGGCCGGGAAGAATCATGGCCAACCCGATGAATGTTCCCTGCAGAAGTTTGAGGATCACTTTTTCTCCCTTACTCAGAAAATTATCGCTTAAACAGACTGTGCTAACTTCGCCGTTTGCTGTTTCTATCCCTTTTACCCTCCAATATTTTCAGCCCAAAATTGTCTTAAAACTGCAGGTTGAAGCAGAAAACCATTTATTAATGATCGAAAAGTGATATGATAACTGCAGGGGTGATTTGGCTGGCAGCGGGAAAGTTTGAGACAGTTGAATACGGTAGTGAAATTAAAGTGATCGGCGTTGTTTCCGATACTCACATCCCCAGTCGCGGCCGTTCGCTGCCCGCACAGTTATTCCGGCTATTTGAAAAAGTTCAGTTAATTCTGCATGCCGGTGATATTGTTGAAGAACAGGTTATCGATGATCTTGAAGCCCTGGCGCCCGTCGAAGCGGTAGCCGGGAACATGGATCCGATTCGGCTCAGGAACCATCTGGGCCGGTATAAACTGATTAGGCTTGGAGATGTAAGCATCGGGCTGCTGCACGGCGATTTTGGGGGACGCAGTTTAAACTACGATCGGGCTAAAGCAATATTCAGGCCCGAAAAGCCGCAGGCAATAGTTTTCGGACACATTCACGAACCGGTAGCCAAAGAGGTGAAAGGTACGCTCTTTTTTAATCCCGGCTCGGCGGTCGACCCGCGCCGCGACTCCCAGCCGTCCTGTGGACGCCTGCTGGTTGACGGGACCGGTGTCAGCGCAGAAATACTATCTATCGAGTAGAGCAGGAGGTGGAATTCATGGAGCACGGAAAAGAGAACGAACTTAAAGAACGGATTTTGTTTGAGGCGGAAGGGTTGAAACTGCCCTGTAAAAAAGCTTTTGGCATAGCCTCGGAGGTGAACTGTTCGATTGGCGACGTCGGTAAAAAATGCAATGAAACCGGAATTAAGATAGTTGCCTGCCAGCTGGGCTGTTTTTAAAAAAAGATCAAGATGTAAGTTGATGATAGGCGAAGGAAATCGAAGAAATTAGAAGCATGAGGTTAAATATCAGTTGAAAAAGTGATGGCAGGCTGTAACAAGTCTGCCATTCTGTTTGCCCGAGGCAGAGCTTTGCAGTATTATTGAACATGTCAAGATTAGCACTCACTCGACGAGAGTGCTGCTAAGAAGCGAAATCTCATTAAAGGAGGCAGGTTGAATGAACCTCAAACCATTAGCAGACAGGGTTGTTGTCAAGGTTTTGGAGGCAGAAGAGAAGACGGCCAGTGGTATCGTTATACCGGACAAGGCTAAAGAAAAGCCACAGGAAGGTAAAGTTGTGGCTGTCGGCACAGGCAAAGTGCTTGACAACGGCACTAAAACTGAAATGGAAGTCAAGGAAGGGGATAAGATTCTTTTTTCCCGCTACGCCGGAACCGAAGTTAAGGTAGATGGCGAAGAGTATCTGATTTTACGGCAGGATGATATTTTGGCACTCGTAAGTTAATTATGATCAGTAAGAAGGAGGTTAAAGAAGTATGGCTAAACAGATAATCTATGATGAAGAAGCCCGCCGCGCTCTGGAAAGAGGAGTTAACCAGCTGGCGCAAACGGTAACGGTGACTTTAGGGCCTAAAGGCCGCAATGTTGTGCTAGACAAGAAGTTTGGTTCCCCCCAGATTACCAACGATGGTGTAACCATCGCCCGCGAAATTGAATTGGAAGATCCCTTCGAAAACATGGGTGCCCAGCTGGTTAAAGAGGTGGCCACCAAGACAAACGATATTGCCGGTGACGGCACCACCACTGCAACGCTGCTGGCCCAGGGAATTATCCGGGACGGTCTGAAAAATGTCGCCGCAGGTGCAAACCCGATGATTATGAAGCGCGGTATTGAAAAAGCCGTCGCCGTTGCGCTGAAAGAACTGGAAAGCATGAGCAAGCCTGTAGAAACCAAGGAAGATATTTCACAGGTAGCGGCGATCTCGGCCGACGATGAAAGTATTGGCGAACTGATCGCAGAGGCAATGGAGAAAGTCGGTAAAGACGGCGTTATTACAGTGGAGGAATCAAAAGGTTTTACAACCGACCTGAAGGTAGTCGAAGGGATGCAGTTCGATCGCGGCTACATTTCTCCTTACATGGTAACCGACACAGAAAAAATGGAAGCGGTTCTCGAAGAACCCTTCATCCTTTTAACAGACCGCAAGGTAAGCAATATTCACGACCTGCTTCCCCTGCTTGAGAAGATCGTTCAGAAAGGCAAACAGCTCCTGCTAATCGGTGAAGATGTGGAAGGGGAAGCGCTGGCTACACTGGTAGTGAACAAACTGCGCGGAACTTTCACCTGCGTAGCGGTTAAGGCTCCCGGTTTCGGCGATCGCCGCAAAGCTATGCTTGAAGATATTGCCGTATTAACCGGCGGTGAAGTTGTCTCGGAAGATCTGGGCATTGAGATGAAGAATGTCGAGATTGAAATGCTCGGACGCGCCCGCCAGGTGCGGATCAGCAAAGATGAGACTGTCATTGTGGACGGCGGCGGAGATACCGATGCAATCAAGGCCCGTATCGGTCAGCTTCGGGCCCAGATTGAAGACAGCACTTCTGATTTTGACCGTGAAAAACTGCAGGAACGTCTGGCCAAGCTGGCCGGCGGTGTCGCTGTAATCGAAGTTGGAGCGGCAACTGAAACTGAAATGAAAGAGAAAAAACTGCGCATCGAGGACGCCCTTTCGGCAACCCGCGCAGCAGTCGAGGAAGGTATCGTTCCCGGCGGCGGAATCGCTTACTTAATTGTTTCCACGGCCTTTGGTGACCTGGAAAAAGAGCTGGCCGGAGACGAAGCAACCGGTATGGTAATTGTTAAACGGGCCCTGGAAGATCCGGTCCGGGTAATTGCCGATAATGCCGGTGCAGAAGGTTCCGTGGTTGTCGAAAAAATCAAGTCGATGGAAAAAGGTACCGGTTTCAATGCTATGAATGGTAAATTTGAAGATATGATGGCTGCCGGTATTGTCGACCCGACAAAAGTCGCCCGTTCTGCAATCCAGAACGCGGCCTCAATTTCTGCCCTGTTCCTGACCACAGAAGCGGTAGTTACCGATCTTCCCGAAGAAAGCGGCGGAGGCGGTATGCCCGGCGGTGGAATGGGCGGCGGAATGCCGATGATGTAAGCCCTGCAAGGCTCCGGTTTTAACCGGTTAATTATAGAAATCCCCCTGCGCAGCACGCAGGGGGATTTCTTTACGCTTTGATATATGCTTACTTCTGTGCCTCACCTTTAAAATTTACCTGACGGCTTACTTGCTGAGGATACCGTTTAGGGAGGCGATCGATTTATCGATCAACTCCTGCGGATATTCAACATCCTTGATTTTACCCGCCAGGTAATCGTCGTAGGCAGTAAGGTCAAAGTGGCCGTGGCCGCTGAAGTTGAAGAGGATGGTTTTTTCTTCGCCGGCTTCTTTGCATTCCAGGGCTACATCGATAGCGCCCTTAATTGCATGCGCTGTCTCCGGAGCCGGAAGGATACCCTCGGTGCGGGCAAATGTAAGGGCCGCTTCAAAAACGCCTTCCTGGCCCAGGGCACGGGCTTCGATCAAGCCATCATTATAAAGCTGACTGACCAGCGGCGATTCGCCGTGGTAGCGCAGGCCGCCAGCGTGAATGCCCGGGGGCATAAAGTCGTGACCGAGAGTGTACATCTTCAGGAGCGGGGTATATTTGGCTACATCGCCGTAATCATAAGTAAATACCCCTTTGGTCAGGGTCGGGCAGGCTTTCGGTTCGATGCCGATCATCCTAACCTGCCTGTCATCGCGGATCTTGTCGTGAATAAAGGGGAAGCTGATGCCGGCAAAGTTACTGCCGCCACCGCAGCAGCCGATGACATAATCAGGGTAATCGTTAATCTTTTTAAACTGTTCCTGGCATTCCAGGCCGATTACGGTCTGGTGCAGCATAACGTGGTTAAGGACGCTGCCCAGGGAATAGTTGGTGTCCTCTCTGCCTGCGGCGTCTTCTACAGCTTCACTGATTGCCAGGCCGAGGCTGCCCGGCGAATCAGGATTTTCGGAGAGCATGGCCCGTCCGGAATTGGTTAAATCGGTGGGGCTGGCGAAAACATTGGCTCCCCAGGTTTCCATCAGGGAACGGCGGTACGGTTTCTGCTCGTAACTGACCCTGACCATGTAGACTGTGCACTCCAGGCCGAAATAGTTACAGGCTAAGGAAAGTGCGCTGCCCCACTGACCGGCTCCGGTTTCGGTGGACAGCCTTTTAACGCCGGCCTGCTTGTTGTAATAGGCCTGAGCGATGGCAGTGTTAGGTTTGTGACTTCCGGCCGGACTGACGCCTTCGTTCTTGTAGTATATCTTTGCCGGTGTGCCGAGCTTTTTCTCGAGATTGTAGGCCCGGTGAAGCGGGCTCGGTCTCCAGAGGCTGTATATATCCAGCACCTCTTCAGGGATATCAATCCATCTCTCCGGGGACATTTCCTGTTCGATCAGGCTCATGGGGAAAATTGCGCTCAGGTCATCCGGGCCGGCCGGCTCTTTCGTTGACGGGTTCAACGGAGGCTGCATCGGGTTGGGCATATCAGCCTGAATATTGTACCATTTGCGCGGCAATTCCTTTTCGGATAATAAAATTCTGCGTTCTTTCATTTTGACTCCTCCTTTTAATTGAAAATAAAAAAACCCTCGTCCTGGGACGAGAGTTATTCGCGGTACCACCCTGGTTACCTGTATAGAATACAGGTCACTTTATCAGATGCGGAGAAGCTGAATTTCAGCTTTCCAGACCTGCTTTCCTTTAACGGTGAAAGATCCGACCGGGTCTACTCGCGCTGTTTCGCACTTTCAGCCGGTACCTTCAGGAGCCATTCACCTGGTGTTATCGACGCCGGAATTTCAGCTTCGGAAGTTTAACGCTTCCTCCATCCGGCTCTCTGGGCCGACACTATCCGGGTTACTAGTTCCTGTCATCGGCTAACTTATTATCTTGGTAAAAAACAATATCACAGCAGTTTAGCCCTGTCAAGAAAAAATTTTGTAAAAACCCTCAAAAACCCGAAATAACGCATTTTCCGGTTTTCGGATCCGGAATTTTAGCGATCGAAGTAGATGCTTTTCCCTGTAGCCGAGATCGGTATGCCGATTGCGATTTCGCCCTTGATCATCCCGGTACGCAGGGCGGCTACGCCGATGCGGTACATAATCCGGTTGTCGGCATTGAAAAGGGATGCTGTTTTTGCCGCCGAGCCGAGAGCGATTCCCAGGTCGACCAGGCGCCAGGCGCAGAGCGGTCCGTTAAAATCGGGGCCTTCTTTAAAGTTAGCTTCCATTTCTGCACAGGTATCGAAGCCGCAGGCGCCGCAATCGAGACCAAGATAAACCGGGGCCAGGAGAGAGAGCAAAAGTACGGCTTCGGAGTCGCGTACATTGTACCCGTCGCGGTCAAAGTTTGGCCGGCCGCTGCTTTCCCCGTATTTAATCATTTCGTCTGCAAGTAAACTCAGATCGTTTCCACTTAATACTTTGATCTCGACAAAATCTTCACCCTTGGCTTTCGGCGCCGTCCGGGCGGCAACAGCCATCATGTCGGCAATGATTTGCAGCTCTTTTTCCAATTCTCGCCCACCTCCAAATAAGGTAAAAAAACATGTCTGACACCTTATTTTTAACTTCTTTGTTTTGTTGGTGCTCTTAATTTAGTTCGCGCTGGGGCGGGAGAATCCTGTTTTACGCTGGATAGTTTATTTTTTATAGTTGAAGGATTATTTTCGCAGTGCGGCGAAAATAAACAAGCGGAAGCGATTGACTGAAATTATAGGGTTGGATCATAGAAAGAATAAGGAGCGCTTTCAGTTCCAGGGAGAGAAAACTTCATATCATCGTTAAAAATAATATTTTAACGAGGGAAAGTGTGTCTAGGGTTCCGCCGGACAGTAAATACTTTGTCCGGGCTGGTCCGAGTGACACAGGCATCCAAATATTGCCGTCCACAGTCTCAGGGATGTCACACCGGAGGGATAAAAGCCCAGGCGGGTAGGTTTCGCTCGACACCTATCTGCACGGGCTTAATTATTTTTAAGGAGGTGAAAATGTCACAGCAGTATTTAAACTCCCGGACTCCTGTAATCTGTATTTTTGCATTGAAAGGGCCAATTAAACTTAAGGAGGAAGACCATGGAAAAATTTTTTAAGTTTAAGGCATACAATACCAACCTGAAGATTGAGACAACTGCAGGTGCAACAACTTTTATGACTATGGCCTATATTATTTTTGTTAATCCGTTTATCTTAAGTATGGCGGGAATGGATTTCGGAGCGGTTATGACCGCTACAATAATCGCGGCCGGCTTTACAACGATTCTGATGGGCCTATTAACCAATTATCCTTTTGCCCTGGCCAG
>SKPH01000004.1 GCA_007119615.1 Syntrophomonadaceae bacterium
GAATCTTTTGCCCGGAATGCCAAAATAGTTCACATCGATATTGACCCGGCGGAGATTGGTAAAAATGTTGAAATTGATGTCCCCATAGTCGGCGATGTCAGGCTTGTTTTAGAAGAGCTGATCAGAAAACTGCGGCCGGGCGACACTGTCAAATGGCTGCGGCAAATTTCAGCCTGGCAGGAAAAATTCCCTATACCTACCGGCATACCCGGTCTAAGCAACCTCCTGAAGCCCCAGTTTGTAATCAGGGAATTAAGCCGGTTGAGTGGAGATAATACAATTGTTGCTACCGATGTGGGGCAGCATCAGATGTGGGCCGCCCAGCACTTTACCGTACGCGAACCGAAGACTTTTCTTACATCAGGCGGTTTGGGAACCATGGGCTACGGGTTCCCGGCGGCAATCGGGGCAAAATTAGCGGCCCCGGACAAACAAGTAATCTGTATCAGCGGAGACGGAAGTTTCCAGATGAATATCCAGGAACTTGCCACAGCGGTTAATAACGGAATTGATATTACTATCGCAATTATCAATAACGGTTTCCTCGGGATGGTCCGGCAGTGGCAGGATATTTTCTATAATAAACGCTATTCGCACACCGCCATGGATAGCAGTCCCGATTTTGTTAAAGTAGCAGAAGCATACGGCGCAAAAGGCTTCCGTGCCGAAAATGAGGAAGAAGCAACAGCGGCGATTGAACAGGCCTTTGCCCAAAAAGGGCCGGTATTGATTGATTTTGTTGTTGAGCCGGAGGAGAATGTTTACCCCATGGTAGCGCCAAACCGGCCCATTAATGAAATTATAGTCGGGAGTGATTAACCATGAAGCATGTCCTGGCCGTTATTGTCGAGAATAAGCCCGGAACTCTGACCCGGGTATCAGGCCTATTTAGCCGGCGTGGTTTTAACATCGAAAATATCGCCGTCGGCGAAACGATAACCCCGGGTATCTCACGCATGACAATCACAGTAGAAGGCAGTGAACTGCTGATTGAACAGGTTATGAAGCAGCTTCATAAGCTGATTAACGTAATTAAGGTCAGCAATCTTTCAAGCGAACCTTCCGTGATGCGCGAATTAATGCTGATCAAGGTTAATGCCGAGACCGGCAGCCGAAGCGATATTCAGCAGATCGTGGAAACGTTTCGTGGCAAAGTGATTGATGTTTCTCCCGACTCAATGATTATCGAAGTTACAGGAAACGATGAAAAGCTGGAAGCGATCAAGCTGATGCTGCAGAATTTTGGAATTAGGGAAATTGTCCGCACGGGTAAGGTCGCCCTGGTGCGAGGTCCTAAAGCTACCAGAGAAAGTTAAAAAGTTCGGAATTAAAGAAACCTGGCACAGCGGTTCAGGATTATGCAGCAGTCATACTGTCCTGCGTCAAATAACCGGCAAATTAGTTGAAAGAAGGCGAACGATGAGTAATAACAGAGGTTCGACTATGGTAGAGAAAATACTGGCTGCCGGGGCGGGCAAACCAAAGGCGGTGCCGGGCGACCTGGTCAATGTAAAGGTTGATCTGGCTCTGGGCAATGATATCACCGCTCCTGTTGCGATCAGGGAGTTCGAACGTTTTGGCCTGGATCGGGTTTTTGATCCCGATAAGATTGTCCTTGTTCCGGATCACTTTACACCGAATAAAGATATTGCGGCAGCGGAGCAGGCCATGGTTCTGCGCCGCTTCGCTGAGAAATTCGGGATTAAACATTACTATGAAGTGGGGCGAATGGGTATTGAACATGCCCTCCTGCCGGAACAGGGGTTGGTTCGGCCCGGCATGGTAATTATCGGAGCTGATTCACACACCTGCACCTACGGAGCGCTGGGAGCTTTTGCCACCGGTGTCGGAAGCACGGACCTGGCGGCAGCGATGGCTATCGGTGAAGCATGGTTCAAGGTGCCGCCGACAATACGCTATGAATATAGCGGAAAATTGCCCAAATGGGTGGGTGGCAAAGACCTGATCTTATATACAATAGGGCAAATTGGGGTTGACGGGGCTCGTTACCGGGCCATGGAATTTGCCGGACCCGTTATTGAAAAACTTTCAATGGACGGCCGCCTGACCATGGCTAATATGGCGATCGAAGCAGGCGGAAAATGCGGCTATGTCCAGCCTGACGAAATCACTTTTGAGTACCTCAAAGACAGAGTTAGCAGCCCTTATGAAGCCGTTTATAGTGATGATGATGCCTTCTATGAGCAGGTATTCAGTTTTGACGTTACCGGTATGGAGCCGCAAATTGCATTACCCCCCTCCCCCGACAATGTCCATCCCCTGTCGGAAGTATCCGGAATAAAACTCCAGCAGGTGGTAATTGGCTCCTGTACCAACGGTCGCATTGAAGACCTGCGCATTGCTGCAGCTGTGATCAGGGGTAAAAAAGTTCATCCCGGGGTAAGATTGCTGGTGATCCCCGCTACGCAACAGATTTACCGTCAGGCTCTTGATGAAGGGTTGCTGGCGGCATTTATCGAAGCCGAAGCAGCTGTAAGCACTCCCACCTGTGGGCCCTGCCTCGGCGGCCATATGGGCATTCTTGCCAGAGGAGAGAAAGCTCTGGCCACGACGAATCGCAACTTCATTGGCCGAATGGGTCACCCTGAGAGCGAAGTATACTTATCAGGGCCTGCAGTTGCCGCAGCTTCAGCGGTGGCAGGGGAAATTGTTCATCCAGAGGAGGTTGCCCGATGATTTTTGAAGGCAGAGTATGGACCTTCGGCGACAATATTGATACCGATGCAATTATCTCCGCCCGGTACCTGAGCACAGTTGAGCCCCGGGAGCTGGCGAAACACCTGATGGAGGATATCAGGCCGGATTTTCATGAACTTGTTGCGCCCGGCGACATCCTCGTCGCCGGCAGTAATTTCGGTTGCGGCAGTTCACGCGAGCATGCTCCGCTGGCCATTAAGGGTGCCGGAATATCCTGTGTAATTGCCCGCAGTTTTGCCAGGATTTTTTATCGCAACTCCATAAATATCGGTCTGCCGATTCTTGAATGCCCCGATGATCTCACAGGCCTGAGAGCGGGAGAAGATAAGCTGCAGGTCGATCTGGCACTGGGCTTAATTACTCATCTTCAGAGTGGCCGGCAGTTTCGGGCAGCTCCGTTCCCTCCATTTATGCAGGA
>SKPH01000007.1 GCA_007119615.1 Syntrophomonadaceae bacterium
ATAAAGTTGAGACAAATCAAAATAGAAGTCCTACAATGTCATTATTGCATATACAGAATACAGATACAAATAATAGACTTAGCCGTAATTCGCCATATTTTTGCCGAATTTAAAGCTTGAAGCGCCTGAGCAGGCTTAATAAGGACTACAACCGGCTCAGGCGCTAAAAATATCACATCTTGCCCTTAAGAAATACCAGCTGATTTTACTTAACTACCTTAACTATACCTACAAGCCCGTGTGCCACACCCTGTCCGGACTGCAAATTCATCTCCAGGCTGCGTAGAGCATAGCCTAATTGAGCTTCGATCAGATCAGCCCTGATATCTCCATACAGGCCTTTACTGCCTTCAAGAGTCTGTCTCATAACCCTGTATGCCTTCTCCAGAGGTTTCAATTCGGTGTGCGGGGGGTAAGGCAGTAATTCTTCGTCGCTGTCATAATGCTCCATCAGAACCATGGTATAGTCCACAAGTTTATTCCAGGATTCAGCCAGGGTCTGAAGCGTTTTATTCTGCAGATCAAAACCCGGTTTCGGCTTATATCTGACCTTCAAATCCGGAAAATAAGTTCGCAGACCGCGCTCAAACAGCGATGATACCATTAAACGAAGTGGTTGAGGGTTACCATTGTATGTTCCGGTCTCAATGTGACGTCCAACAAACAAAGAACGATCAAAGAACTTTTCCACCTTCAGCTCTACTCCAGCTTTGCGGGCGGCGCTTTCCAAAATCTTAGAAACCTCAGCCGGTGACATAAGCCGCAGTGGAAATGAAGACACATCTACATTGTCCCTGTCTTCTTCAGCGTAAAGGTAATTGATCAGGTAGTCAATATAGGGTTGTTTTTCCAACTCATTTGTCCAGAGATTCTGCCATTCGTATGAATACCGTCCGATAAAATCACAGAGGATGATACTGCCGTTGTTGGCATGCTTACCGATATCAACAAACAGCCTCTCCAGCTCTTGATCATCGCAATGAGATAAAGTGCCATATGATGTAAAATACAAATCATACGGTTGTTCTCCCTCCTCAAGGGGAAGGCCATTGGAAAAATTGCCTTTACAAAAATTAACGTGATCGTAATCTCCGAAAAGATTCCTTGCTTCCTTCAGCAGGGCTACATTTAAATCAATACCTTTATACTGCTCAACCATATCCTGGGGGATTAGTCGGGTGTCGAACTCTGACAATCTTGTATTTCCGGCCATTTTGCTTAACAGCTCATAACCGTCTCCCGTACCACAACCCAGGTCATAAAAACGCAAACCTTCTCCATTGGTTTTTGCCTTGGCTTCAACAATATCTTCCACATACGGCCTCAGGTAAAAAGCGGTTATGAAATCTTCAAACTGGATTCGAACATGGTCATATTTACAGCGTAAATCTTTCACTTTTTCGCTGTAACGGCCATGCTGGATCGCCTCCAAATATGCTTTATCAGCTTCCATTTTAACTTTCTCCTCCTGTTGGTATTTAATTGTTTAATAATTTTTCCGCTTCGCGGATTGCAGCAAAGGCATCTTTGCCATAGCTGTCTGCTCCAATCTCTCTTGCGAAATCTTCAGAAGTCGGAGCTCCACCGATTATCACCTTAATTTGACTCCGCAGCCCTTTCTCCTCAAGTTCTTTTACCACATCGCTCATATTTGACATAGTTGTATTGAGCAACGCCGAAAGGCCTACCAGCCCTGCTCCCTCCTCTTCAGCCGCTTCCACAATTCTGGCTGCCGGAACATCGATGCCGAGGTCAATTACAGTAAAGCCGGCTCCCTTAAGCATTATACTAACCAGGTTTTTCCCAATATCATGGAGGTCCTTTTCTACTGTAGCCATAACAACCTTACCTTTAGCTCCGCTGGTTCCTTCTCTAACAAGGTGGGGCTCCATGACGGCCATCCCCGCTTCAACCGCTTCAGCAGCGGTAAGCATGTCAGGGATAAAATATTCTCCTGTTTCATATTTCTGCCCAACCAATTCCATCCCCCGGCTTAAGCCATTGAGCAGGATATCATTGGTGTCAATTCCGGCTTCGAGGGCTTCTTCAACCAATTCCGCCACTCCGGGTTCACCGGCCAATCCTTCTTCGATACCCTCATCATCCTTATTGCGGCGCCCCTGCAGGACGCTCTCTACAATTTTTTCAATCAGCTCTTTACTCATTATTTATCCTCCTTGTAAGGGTTCAGGCGCGGCAACAAACCTGGTATTTCCTCAAAAATTTGTTTACAAATTTCTGCAGAGAGATACTGCGGCTCCTTTGCTTCCAGTTCTTTTAACCGCTCATGAACTACAAGCAAAGTCTGGTCCTGATCTTCCGATTCTCCCTCGAAGGGGAACCCGGCAAATATTTCACCACGTCGCAGCATACCACGGGCATAGCGGGCATACATTCTATACGGGCTATGCATAACCTCTTCTACAGTTTTCTTTGTCCGCTCGATCGCTTCTTCATTTACACCGCTTTCCCTGTAAAGGAATTTAGCCATGCCAATTTTATGGTTATCGAGGATCGCCTGCTCAGGACAGAAGGTTTGCGTTTTATCCAGAAGACCAAACGCATAGTGAATCAGGCCCGGTGCTGCAAACGGGACTGCTGTGTAAGTAAACATTTTTTCTACACTCGCCTGGATCCCGGGAACTTTGGCATCGCCGACACCTGCGGTTGAATAACAGGGCACCTTATAATAGCGGGCCATCTGTGCGCAGGCCATATTATAATGGCAGAATTCAGGTACTCCATACATGTCATGAAGGTCATCCATCCGGGCCCTTACCGGAACAGCTCCGTAAATCACCGGCGCTCCAGGATTAGCCAGCTGGTTGATTGTGATACCGGCCAGGGCTTCGGCATTTACCTGGGCCACCATACCCACTTCGTCAATCGGGGCTGTCGAACCGCCCTGGGGTGAGGTGGAGATAACAACTGGTAATCCGAGCCTGGCAATAGCGATCAATTTTTCAGCTGTTTCAGCCACTACCTGCAGAGGGCTCTTAATCACGCTCGTAATAAACGATACAACCGGGTTCTCAATCAGCTCTTCCTTGCCCCCCGCAATTATCTCTGCCATCCGAACAACCTTTTCAAGCTGATCAATATCGGCAACCCCGCTCACTACCGGTTTTGTGATGTTGTTCAGTGAGGCAAAAAAGACATTGACATCTTTATTACCGGTCGTAATATCGGCATCCTGCACATTTACATTTCGAATAAAAAAGTCCAGGTTATCCAACTGTTCTGCCAGGTGAGCAGAACGGCACAGATAGTCAAGGTTGCCGCGATTTCTTTTCAGTACAGGGATAACTCTTTCGTGCCCGTTTTCTTTTGAAACAAAGGTCTCAGGTTTAACTTCCAGCCAGTAATTTGTTTCCGAACCGCTGCCGAAATGAACCCGGTTGCCTTCTGCTTCGATAATAACCCTGTTTTCCGGCTTACGTGCCCCAAGGGTAACTTTTGAGGGTACGGTATCAAGAGCTTCTTTAATGACATTTGCAGGAATACTGACCCACCATGCATCATGCTCTCCTTCCCGGGTAGACTTTACTTTGGCTCCGGCCTTCTCCAGCAGAGAAACACTTTCTTCGTGGTAACAGAGAATTCCGGGGTTTTCCAGAAGATCCAGTGACGCTTTGTCGATCATCTCAATCTGTTCCCGGTTTAACCGGGCATAGGGCTTATGGACAATAATTCCTCGTTCACTCAATCGGTCAGCCTGGCATAATGACCAGGCTGTTCACCTCCTTAGGTTATTAAAATAAAAATCCCGTATCTAATCGTCAGGGGCACCCTGATGCTGATTATCCTACGGGAGCTTAAACTATTAACATTTTACTATCTTCAGCCCGCTAATGGAAGCGGTCTCCCTTCAATCCTGGATGATATAATGCTCTTAAGTATTTATTATGTCATATTTTCTGTAATTTTACAAAAGGTAAAGCAGGGAGTAAAGCAAAGATTAAGGGTAATAAGGCTAGGTTCGGAAAGATAATCGTATTCACTCCTAATAGATTCATTCAAGGATTAGTTTAGGTTCTTACATTCTGATTTTTAGTAGTTACAGCTGGATCCCCTGCTATTAGCAACTCAACCATTATAGCAATTGTGGTATAATTAACTGAATTTTTTTAGCTAACCGGGAGAGGCAGGAAGGCCAGTATGAAATACTTTGCCACAGGACTGGTTCGCAGATTAACTGAAGAAAAAGACCTGATGAAACCTGCCGAGAGATATCGTGTGGGTTTTATCGAAAGCTGGGTAAGCATCGCCGGAAATCTGATCCTGACTTTGCTTAAGATTATATTCGGCCTGCTAACCAACAGTATCGCCCTAATTGCCGATGCCGCTCACAGCGCATCCGACATTTTTTCATCCCTGGTGGTTTTAATCGGCTTTTCGCTTGCCAGGCGGAAACCGGATCCGGAGCATCCGCACGGCCATGGGCGCACGGAATACCTGGCCGGGTTGCTGGTAGGTATTATGTTAATCGGTGCCGGAGCCGCCTTTTCCTACAGCTCATATATCCGGTTGATGGAAGGAATCTTCGCTACCCCCAGTTTAGCAGCTATAGTTGCCGTTGTAATTGCAATCCTTACCAAAGAATTCCTGTATCATTTCTCAGCAGAATTGGGTGTGCTGATCAACTCGGAAGCCCTTACCGGAGATGCCTGGCATCACCGTAGCGACTCCCTCTCATCAGCCCTGGTCCTGGTAGCCCTCGTCGGAGGCTATTTTGGGTTGCCTATTCTCGACGCATACTTCGGTTTTGCTATAGCCCTCTTCATTGCCTATGCCGGGCTAAAAATTGTCCGCAATTCCTGCAGCCGCCTCCTGGGCACAACAATTCCTGAAGATCTCCAGGAAAGGGTTGTACGCTGTGCCAGGGAGGTTGATGGAGTGGTTGATGTCCATGACCTGGAGGCTCATGACTACGGATCCTGGAAAGTAGTTACCCTTCATATCGGAGTAAACGGCCGGCTGAGCCTCGACGATGCGCACAGGATTGCCCACAAGGTTGAAGACCACATCTATGAATGCTGCCACTGCAATGCTGTGGTTCACCTCGACCCACGTTGAGGAGCAGCAGGTCGATAACCTCTTTCTGATATCCTGTGCTCCGGATCTCCGATCCCCGATCTATGTTCACTGGCAAATAACCGCACACGGCGGTATTAACTTAGACTTTTCAGCCCCCTCCGGCAAAACCGATACTTCTCACGGAGCCATCTTCGACCACTACCGGAACCCTGTCTGCCTTAAAATCATCACGCACCCTTTTCAATGCAGCCGGGTCTTTACTAATGTTATAAAGCTTGTACTCCAAACCTTTCTTGTCAAAAACATCGAGTTGTTTATCGCTGTAGGGGCATCCATCCTTGATATAAACTTCCAACATAAGCACACCTCCCGAATCAAGAGCTCAGAAGCCCGCATCAAGCTTAAGCAATAGGGCTATTTGAATTATTTCTGCTGACTCCATTACTCGTTGTATCTTCTATTATAAAAATAGTGGCCCGGAAAGGCAAGGCGGCAGCGCCTCGAAAAACTTCACAGGGTTGGGAAACTCCTTGACTTTAAAGTTCCCCTTGATTATAATTCAGCCAGAATAAACTTAAATTTTATCGGGAAAAACGCTCACGGGAAAGTCGCTTTCCCGTGAGCTCTTTATTTCTACAGGGGGGTTAACAGAATGCGAATCGCACTGGCCCAGATCAACCCGGTCATCGGAGCATTGACCAGGAATACGGAAAAAGTGAAAGAATACTACCGCCGGGCGGCAGCAGGTGGCGCTGACCTGGTTGTATTTACCGAACTAAGCATCAGCGGTTATCCCCCTAAAGATTTATTATTCTACGAAAGTTTTCTTGATCGGGAAAGAGCCCTGATTACTGGCAAGTTGCTGCCACTGACTTTAGAATCGGGCCCGGGAATCCTGATCGGTGCTTCTCACCGTCTGGACAATAAATTATACAACGCTGCCCTGCGGCTGGAGAAGGGCGAAATTAAGTCTGTTCACCTTAAAACACTGCTTCCTAATTTCGATGTTTTCGATGAAGAGAGATACTTCACGCGCTGTATGGATCGTGAAGTTGAGATGATTGGCACCCTGCCGTCAGCTGTAACTATCTGTGAAGACATCTGGAACGACTCCGACTTTTTCTCCGCCCCTGTATATGACACCGACCCGCTTGAGAGCCTTTTTGCCCTGGAGGCTAGCCTGCTGCTTAACCTGTCTGCATCACCGTATCACCTGGGGAAGCAAAAATTGCGTGAAAAAATGCTGCCGTTTCTGGCAAGAAAATACAATACCGCTATAATCTACCTGAATCAGGTCGGCGGGAATGACGAACTCATTTTTGATGGCTCGAGCCTGATTTATAATCAGTACGGAGACCTTATCTACCGCGCCGCCGCCTTCGATGAAGAGCTGATCTTCGTAGAAACAGAAGACCTTTACCGCCCTGCTACAGATGTTGCTGCACCCACCCGCGACGATATAGGCACTGTTATAAATGCTTTGCTACTCGGAACAAAAGACTATGTAACCAAAACCGGCTTCAAAAAAGTAGCTCTCGGCTTAAGCGGCGGCATTGATTCAGCTGTTGTAGCCGCTCTCGCCGCCGAGGCCCTCGGTCCACAGAATGTTCTGGGTATTATGATGCCCTCGCCTTACTCTTCAGGGCACAGCCTGGAAGATGCCCTGACCCTGGCGGATAATTTGGGTATTGAACACCGCACGATTAATATTGATAAACCTTTCCGTGTTTTTATTGATCTCTTAAATGAAGGCCAGGGGCCTTTATTGGATGTAGCTGAAGAAAATCTCCAGGCGCGCATACGAGGAAACATTTTGATGCATATCTCAAACCGGGAAGGATACCTGGCCCTGGCTACCGGTAACAAATCAGAACTGTCAGTTGGCTACTCTACTCTCTATGGAGATATGACGGGCGGACTGGCTGTCATCGCCGACGTTCCAAAAACAATGGTGTATGAGCTTGCCAATCATTTAAACGTTATTCACAACAGAGCGATTATACCAGAAAGGACAATCAGCAAAGCTCCATCTGCTGAGCTGCGGCCGGGCCAGAAAGACCAGGATTCCCTGCCGCCCTATCATATTCTGGACCCGATCCTGGAACTTTATATCGAAGAAAAACTGTCCTCCTCCGAAATTATCGCGAAAGGTTTTCATAAGGAAACTGTTAAAAAAGTAATTCGAATGGTCGATCAAAGTGAATTTAAACGCAGGCAGGCTGCCCCGGGACTGCGAATTACAACCAGTTCCCTGGGAGCCGGCAGGCGTATGCCGCTCGCTCGCGGTTACGAAGAGTAAAGGTTCGGTGATTCCTGTGAATCAACCAAACATTAAGATGAACCCTGAGAGCAGTTACGATGTTGTCGTTGTCGGCGCGGGACATGCCGGGTGTGAAGCGGCACTGGCAGCGGCCAGGCTGGGCTGCCGTACGCTTCTTTTATCTTTAAACCTCGACATGATCGCCTTTATGGCCTGTAATCCTTCCCTGGGAGGGCCGGGCAAAGGCCACCTGGTGAGGGAAATAGATGCTCTCGGCGGAGAGATGCCACGCGCCGCCGATAAAAACCTGCTGCAGGTCCGTCTGCTTAATACCGGCAAAGGGCCGGCAGTGCAGGCCCTGCGCGCGCAAATTGATAAATGGGGTTACCAGCGTACTATGCGAATAGTCCTTGAATCGGAACCAAACCTGACTATACGTGAGGATATGGCAGAAGAGATCATCGCAGAGAACGGATCGCTGACAGGGGTGCTCGGACGAAGCGGAGCCGTCTATTATAGTAAAACTGCTGTAATCTGCAGTGGAGTTTACCTCGCTTCTGAAATCTTTTTGGGCGACCGCCATTATACTGCCTCTCCCGGAAGCCTGACGCCGTCTTTTAACCTGGTAAAAAGTATGCAAAACTTCGGTGTTACCTTTGATCGCTTCAAAACAGGCACCCCACCGAGAGTTTACCGGCGCAGTATCGACTTCGACAACCTGATCCCGGTTTACGGCGATGACGGTTCTCCGGGATTCTCGATAGCGGGCCGGGGAGCGCCCGCAGAACAAATTCCCTGTTGGATGACATATACAAACAGTACCACGCATGATGTAATACGCGAAAATTTTGCCCTGGCTCCGATCTACAGCGGCCTGATCAAAGGTAGTGGACCGCGTTATTGTCCTTCAATTGAAGATAAAATTGTCCGTTTTGCCGAGCGCGACCGCCACCCGATCTTTATTGAACCCGAAGGAGCCGATATCGATGAACTCTACCTGCAGGGCATATCTACAGGTTTGCCGCCGGATGTCCAGGAAACTTTTCTGCGCACGATTACTGGGCTGGAAAATGTCGAGATAATGCGCCCGGCGTATGCCATTGAATACGATTATGCTCCTCCGAATCAACTCAAGTTATCCCTGGAAACAAAGACTCTGGCCGGGCTTTATTTTGCCGGCCAAATTAACGGCACTACCGGTTACGAAGAAGCCGCCGCTCAGGGCCTGATAGCGGGAATTAATGCAGCCCGTTTTCTGAATAACAAAGAACCGTTCATCCTCAAACGTAATGAGGCATACATTGGAGTAATGATCGATGATCTTGTCACCCGGGGGGTAGAGGAGCCTTATCGTATCTTTACTTCAAGGGGTGAATACAGACTACTTCTGCGCCAGGATAACGCCGATCTGCGCCTGAGTGAAAAAAGCCGCGATATTGGCCTGATCGACGAAGAGCGATACCGCCTGCACCTGGTTAAAAAAACCTTTATCGAAAGAGAAATGGAACGGTTGAAAAAAATCAGGCATAATCCGGGAAGTGCAGTTGAAGATTTTCTGAAAAACAGGGGTTCTGCAGCAATAAAACAACCGGTTAGCGCTCTGGAGCTGATCCGCAGGCCGGAAATCGACTACCGTTCATACCTGGCCTGGGAAAACCGTGAGATTCCCGAGCTGCCCCAGGGCACTTTAACTGAACTTGAAAGCCAGATTAAATATGCCGGCTATATCGCCAAACAACAGCAGGTTGTCGAAAAAACTGCCCGGATGCATGATCGGCCAATTCCTGTTGATTTTGACTACCAAAAAGCAACGAATCTTTCCAGGGAAGCACGTCAGAAGCTGGGAAAAATAAGACCGTCCACCATTGGCCAGGCCTCCCGGATGGAAGGGGTCAGCCCCGCCGATATTTCAGTCCTGCTGCTGTACCTGGAGAGGCCTGATATCCTGAGCGGAATAAAGACAAACAACAATGAGGCAGATTGAAGATGAATAACCGTGCCGTTTCACAGCAGCCGGGCTGGTATTATCGTCTGAGCAGTTTTTTCAAGCAAAAATTCGGTGAACCCGTTTACAAGATCCCCATCGATGCCGGTTTTTCATGCCCCAACCGCGACGGGACTACCGGCAGGAACGGCTGCATATACTGTTACAATCCTTCTTTTGCGCCATTCGGCGGAAACAGTGCTGCCATATCAATCAGTGATCAAATTCAACGCGGCAGGAAAAAAAATAAGCAGGCCCATTACCTGGCTTACTTCCAATCCTATACCAACACTTATGCTCCCCTGGAACGGCTGAAAACTCTCTACGATGAAGCATTGTCAGCTTCTGACATTGTCGGTCTGAGTATCGCCACTCGACCCGACTGCATTTCGGAAGAGATCCTTGATCTGCTCGGAAAATATGCCCGCCGCTACCACATCTGGGTAGAATACGGCCTTCAATCGGTTCATGATCATACCCTGAAAAAAATCAACCGGGGTCATGATTCCGCTTCGTTTGCCAGGGCGGTAAAGCTAACCCACAACCGGAGCATCTACATCTGTGCCCATGTTATCCTTGGCCTCCCTGGTGAAACCCCCGCTATGATGTTAGAAACCATCGATTTTCTGAATCGCCTGGGCATCGACGGGATAAAGTTCCATCACCTACAGGTGATCATCAACACCGAGCTGGCCGTGCAATACGCACAGGGAGAAGTAGCCGTGTACGAAGAAGCTGCAGAGTACATTGCCGTCCTCTGCGACTGCCTGGAAAGATTATCCCCTGATATCGTCATCCACCGCCTGGCCAGTCGGGCCACCTCCGAAGAACTGCTGCTTGCTCCTCACTGGCCGGAAGGCCCCGGACAAATTGCCTCTCTGACCGGGGAGGAGCTAAAAAAAAGAGGAACTCACCAGGGCTTCTTCTTTAAATAAATTTTATCCCGGCCTGATTTAATCCCCACCAGGCAACTTAAGAATTTTCCTCGCTTCATCAGGAAGGGCAACCGGGCGGTTGTGGATCTGAGCAACCCGGAAAATTCTCTCCACTAACTGGGCATTGCTTTCCGCAAGAACTCCTTTTTCATAAAAGATATTATCTTCAAAGCCAACCCGTACATGTCCTCCCATTATAATAGCTGCTGTTCCCAGGGGCAGCTCTGTCCGCCCCATACCAGCTACGGTCCAGGTACTGCCGGATGGAATGCTTTCGACCATATGCAGCAGGTTTTTTATGGTACCCGGGATCCCCCCGGGCACACCCATGACAAAATCGAAGTGCAGCGGCTCAGAAATAAGGCCTTTTTTTACGAGTTGGAGGGCATTATTGATCATGCCGACATCAAAAGCCTCTATTTCAGGCTTGACTCCCTGCTCCTGCATAGCCCTTGCAAACTTCTCCAGGTAGGCGGGAGGGTTCATGAAGACATCGTCGCCGAAATTAACAGTACCTGTTGACAGCGTGGCCATCTCCGGCTTCAGGTATACCGGCTGCAGTCTCTCTTCAGCTGTCATCCCCACTGCACCGCCGGTGGAAACCTGGATAATTAAATCACACTTTGCCCTGATCAAATCTACAGTAGCTTTATAAACTTCAGCCGACTGGGTGGGCGTTCCGTCTTCATTGCGGACATGGAGGTGAACAATGGCTGCTCCGGCCTGGTAGCAGCCATAGGCTGCTTCAGCTATCTCCGCGGGAGTTACCGGCAGATTGGGATTATCATCCCTGGTTACTTCTGCGCCGGTCAGGGCTGCGGTTATAATCAGCTTATCCACTATTCCACTCCTCCGGTTTGATCTGAATCAAGGTCCTGCCTTCCCCGCTGCAGGTGCAAGGGGACAACACAAGTGCCGCTGGCCCGTGTTACCAGGACAGGCTCGGATAAAACATTACAGGCAGACGGGTGGCTTTCAATCCCGGCATTGGCAATAACCTTGAAAGCTTCAAACTGCATATGCCGCGAAGTTTTTCCAACCCGGTCAATCCAACCCCTGATTTCCAGGTAATCTCCTGCATAAACCGGCCCTGCAAACTCTATCAGATCGTAGGCAGCAAAAAGGCCTTCATCACCGTCATGACGGATAAGCAGCTCAGTAGCCACATCACCGAAATATTTAACCACATGGGCACCGTCAACCAGGCCACCACCGTAATGAACGTCGGCTTCACTAATCCGGATCCTAAGCATTGCGCTAACCATTACACTCACCTTTCTAATAAGCAGTTTTACCCGGGTGTCTCTCAGGCATAAAGTTCCTCAAATATTTTACGCAGCACCGGGTTCTCGCGCATAATATTTAATGATATCTCAGCATGATCACGGGTATATCCGTTGCCAA
>SKPH01000020.1 GCA_007119615.1 Syntrophomonadaceae bacterium
ATCTCCGGGATATGCTCCCAGGCCCATTAGCGACAGGATAACCGGTATACGCGCTTTTTCGGCCAGCCCCTGAAGCGCTTCTGATGCCCCGGATCTGATTAAGCCTCCGCCGCCGAAAATTACCGGCTTTTTAGCGTCCCGGATTGCTTTTACCGCCCTGCTGACCTGGCCGGCATGACCCTTATAGGTTGGCTTGTAACCTGGTATGTCACATTTCTGATTGTATGAAAAGTGCGCTTCCTGATCAAAAATGTCTTTAGGAACATCGATCAGAACCGGGCCCGGTCGCCCTGTAGAAGCCAGGTAAAACGCTTCAGCAAGAATTGCCGGCAGATCTTCAACATTTTTTACAAGATAGTTATGCTTGGTCACCGGAAGGGTAATTCCGGTAATGTCGGCTTCCTGGAAAGCGTCGGTCCCGATAAAATTACTTGCCACCTGGCCTGTTATCAATACCAGCGGAACCGAGTCCATGTACGCATTGGCAATTCCGGTAACCAGGTTGGTTGCTCCAGGCCCCGAGGTGGCAAAAACCACACCCGGACGGCCGGTTACCCGGGCATAGCCGTCAGCTGCATGCACTGCTCCCTGTTCGTGACGCACCAGGAGGTGTTTTAGAGAAGAATCATAGAGCTGGTTATATAGAGACAAAACAGCCCCTCCCGGAAAGCCGAAAATAATTTCGACACCCTCTTTTTCCAACGCCGACAAGATCATCGCCGCTCCTTTAATCATCTTTTTTTTCATTTTTGATCACCTGTTTCTATTATTACCATTTCGCTAAGGACAGCCCCGCTTCCCGCTGAAGAAACCTGCTTTGCGTAACGCTTCAGGTAGCCCCGGTCAATTTTTGGTTCCGGTTGCCGCCATTGATCACGGCGCTTTTTTATTTCGTCTTCGGGCACTTTCAACTCTATCAAATGCTGGGGAAGATCGATTGCTATCAGATCACCGTCTCTGACCAGGCCAATCAATCCACCGGCAGCAGCTTCCGGGGATACATGTCCGATAGAAGCTCCCCTGGTCGCCCCGGAGAAACGACCATCAGTAATCAGGGCGACCTTATCATCAAGGCCCATCCCCGCCAGGACAGATGTCGGGGCCAGCATTTCGCGCATACCCGGTCCTCCACGGGGACCTTCATAACGAATAACCACAACACTGCCTTCCGTAATGGAGCCTTCATTTATTGCCTTTACAGCTTCTTCTTCACTATCGAAAACCTTTGCTACACCTGTAAATCTTTGCATAGACTCGGAAACTGCGCCCTGTTTGACAACAGCGCCTTCGGGCGCAAGGTTGCCAAAAAGAACCGCGAGGCCGCCCTGCGGGCGGTATGGCTTTTCAATGGAGCGAATAACATTCCGGTCAGAGACTTCCGCGTCTGCCAGGTTGGCGACGACCTTATTGCCGGTCACAGTGAGCAGCTCCGGATTAAGCAATTCGGCATCCATCAGCTCTTTCATTACTGCCGGAACACCGCCGGCCCGATCGAGATCTTCGATACGGTCCGGGCCGGCAGGGCTGAGCAGGCAGAGTTGAGGGGTGCGGTCGCTGATTGCATTCACCAGACCCAGATCCAGTTTGAAGCCGCATTCATGGGCAAGAGCGGTTAAGTGAAGGAGTGTGTTTGTCGAACAACCCAGGGCCATGTCGACAGCCAGGGCATTATTGAACGCCTCCCGGACCAGGATCTTATCAATGCCGATGTTCCGGCTCAGTAAATTCATGACCTGGATTCCAGCTTCCTTGGCCAGCTGAATGCGGCCGACGCTGACGGCAGGTATGGTCCCGTTTCCGGGAAGAGCAAGGCCCAGGGCTTCAGCCATGCAGTTCATGGAATTTGCAGTGAACATTCCGGCGCAGGATCCGCAGCCGGGACAGGCCCTGGCTGCCATATCTTCCAGCTCTTCCTCCGACATCCGACCCGATCTTACTGCACCGACGCCTTCAAAGACACTGCTCAAATCTATTTTATGCCCCTTTTGTTCACCGGCCAGCATCGGACCACCGCTAACAATTATTGACGGCAGGTTTAATCTCGCCGCAGCCATCATCATTCCGGGTGTTATTTTGTCGCAGTTAGTAATAAATACCAGGGCATCGAAGCAGTGCGCTTCGGCCATTAGCTCTATGCTGTCCGCCACTATTTCACGGCTGGGCAATGAGTAATGCATGCCGGCATGATTCATGGCTATCCCATCACAAATTGCAATGGTTGAAAACTCTATGGGGGTTCCGCCTCCCAAACGCACTCCTGTTTTAACCGCATCGGCAATTTTGTCGAGATGAATATGCCCCGGCACTATTTCATTGGCCGAGTTGACAATTCCAACCAGCGGAAGTTTCAGTTCTTCCGGGTGAAATCCCGACGCCCTGAGAAGAGAACGGTGCGGAGCGCGATCGACGCCCCTGGTTATTTTATGGCTGCGCATTGTTGAGAACCTCCTTAAGGCAGAAATCGAATCCCAGAGATCATATTTTAACCAAGCGGTGTTCCCTCGTTTTGAGTCAGCTCCCGGAACATTTCCATTAACCGGCGGGTAACCGGACCCGGTTTACCGCTGCCGATTGTACGCATATCCGCCTCGATTACCGGAATTACTTCAGCAGCAGTTCCCGTAAGGAAACATTCGTCGGACACATAAAGATCGTGGCGGGTAAATGGCTCTTCAGCCACCCGGATTCCTTCTTCCGAAGCCAGTGATATCACGGCTTCACGGGTAATTCCTTCCAGGATTCCGAGATAGGCCGGAGGGGTAACTAACTTTCCCTTACGGTAAATGAAGATATTATCACCAGTGCCTTCACAGATATATCCCTGGCTGCTCATCATCAGCGCTTCCAGCACCCCGGCACGGTTGGCTTCTATTTTGGCATGAATGTTATTCAGGTAGTTGAGAGATTTTAATTTGGGATCCAGGGCATCGGCAATATTCCGGCGGGTAGCGACCGTTATCACGGTAAGCCCTTCACGGTAAAGTTCATCGGGATAGAGCACAATTTTATCAGCGATGATAACCACCTGGGATTCCTTACACTTCTGCGGATCAAGCCCGAGGTCACCGACCCCGCGGGAAACAACCAGTCTGATATAAGCATCACTTAGGGAATTGGCATTAACCGTGTCCACGACGGCTTTGATCATTTCCTGCCTGGTGTAAGGGATTGGCAGCATGATCGAGTGAGCAGATTCATACAGCCTCTGAACATGTTCCTCAAGCTTGAATACGCGCCCGTTGTAGGCTCTGATCCCTTCAAAAACTCCGTCTCCGTAAAGATAACCGTGATCGAAAACAGAAATAAATGCTTCATTTTCCGGAACCAGCTTCCCGTTCATAAATATTATACGGTTCACCTGAATCGCCCCTTCGCTTGAAGTATTAAAGAATATAAAAATACCCTTCGCCCAAAGGGGCAAAGGGACTTCCTCTGCGGTACCACCCTTTTACGGCCTGCCCTTGACAAGCAAGGTCATGCCTCTCAGTGATTGTGGTAACGGTATCAACCCGGCCCGGCTTACTGTTGTTTCACCCGGACGGCTCCGGACCGACTTTCAGCAATAATCTTTACCGGTTTCCAGCTGATCCGGCTCTCTATAAAAGGTATATTGCTTACTGCTGTCCTTCATAGCCTTTTCAGATAAATATTGCCTTTTATTATAGCTTCACAGGACGGAACTGTCAACAACGCAACACGCAACAACCAGGAGTTTTTTGTGCTTTTTGTACTTGGCGTCCTTCTCTACCCGAAAAGAGTCGATTTATGTAAGATTATCCAACAGGATAAACCGTATTCAGCCCGTCGGTCCAGATCAGCGTTTCATCGACCAGGTAAAAGGATTCGGGCTGCACGTCACCAGGTTCAATGTTTCTTGAAGTTGCCCTATTGACGACCTTTCCTCCAACACAGCTGCTGGAAAGTTCGAGAGGTGGAAGGAGGCCCTTGCGGCGCTTGAAAAAATCTATAGCCACATTGGGAAAGATAATATACGACAAAACATCTTCTTCCTGCTCAATATACTCGGCAATTTCCTCCTTTGCCGCTTCGAGCTGGGGCTTCAGCAAATCGGCCGGCCTTCCTGTGATCGGTTTCTCATCTTTGAGCACTTTTTTTTGCAGCTCAGGATCTACCTCTCCCGGCGGTTTACCGTAAAGTCCGCGGAGGTAATTCTTGATTTCGGTCGAAACCATTTTGTACCGCTCTCCGGTGATTACGTTCATTACAGCCTGTGTACCGACTATCTGGCTGCTCGGTGTTACAAGCGGCGGGTAACCTAAATCTGCCCGCACCTTAGGCACCTCTTTAAGAACATCTTTAAAAAGGTGGGTAGCTTTTTGTTCCGCCAACTGAGAAGCAAGGTTTGAGATCATTCCACCCGGTATCTGATAGCTAAGGACATTGGTATCGATTCCCATTACCTCCGGTGCTATTTCATAGCCGCAGCTGATACTTTTAAAGTAATCGCTTATTTCCGAGAGCAGATGTAAATCAAGGTCTGTATCGTAGGGTGTGCCTTTTAAAGCGGCGACCAGGCTGTCGGTAGCCGGCTGGCTTGCTCCCATGGCCAGGGCCGCATTGGCGGTATCGATCACGTCGACACCGGCTTCAACTGCCTTAAGGTAAGCCATAGAGGCCATACCGCTGGTATAGTGGCAGTGCAGCTGCACGGGAAGGCCAACCTGGCTCTTTAGTTTGCTCACCAGCTCGTAAGCATCGAAAGGAGAAATTAACCCGGCCATATCTTTAATACAGATCGAATCTGCGCCGATACTTTTAAGATCCCGGCTTACCCCGATAAAATAATCTATATTATGAAGAGGACTGATTGTATAACTGATTGCGCCCTGGGCATGCGCCCCTTCCTGCCGGGTGAAAGTAATGGCCTTCTCCATATTGCGCAGATCATTTAGGGCATCGAAAATACGGATGATATCTATCCCGTTGTAAACGGCTTTCTTGATAAATTCTTCCAGGACATCGTCTGGATAATGCCTGTAGCCTACTATATTCTGGCCGCGCAGCAGCATTTGCAATTTGGTATTTTTCAATCCCTTTCGGAGCTGCCGAAGACGCTCCCAGGGATCTTCATCAAGAAAACGCAAGCAGGCATCAAAAGTCGCGCCGCCCCAGACTTCCAGGGAATGGTACCCAACCTGGTCCATTAATTCGACAACAGGCAGCATCTCGGCAAGCCGCATTCTTGTTGCCAGCAGTGATTGATGGGCATCACGCAATGAGGTATCGGTTATACCGACTTTTCTTTCTTGTGTCATATGTCAATCCGCCATTTCGCAAAGAATAATTATTATCCTGTTCGCAGGAGACAGATCCAAAGCCTTTATGAGGAATGCAGTTTTTAGCTTTAATCCAAGGCAATCAGGTTAACAACCCTGTCGCTTTCATCAAGCCTGATCAGCCTTACTCCCCTGGCATATCGTCCCAGCAATGAAACCTCGTCTACTCTCTGCCGGTTAACAACGCCACGGGCGGTTATAACAATAAATTCTTCCTCGTCACCCTTCAAAACGACAAACACAGCCAGCGGTCCGCTGTGTGATGTTGTTTTCATGCCGATCATACCCTTGCCGCCACGGCGGTGCGGGCTAAATTCACTTATTTTGACCCTTTTCCCGTATCCTTTAGACGATGAAATAAGCATCTGGTGATCGCCTGTAACCAGGTCTGCACCGACTACCCTGTCTTCAGCTTTGAGAGTTACAGCTTTTACTCCCCTGGCAGCTCTGCCCATAGGTCGGACCTGGTCTTCCGGAAAGCGGACAAACAGGCCGGCGCTCGTTCCAACAATGACCTCTTTAAGACCATCTGTCAGTTTAACAATCATCAATTCATCCTCATCGGAGAGGTTGAGAGCAATCAGCCCTGTTTTACGGGTATTTTTATATTCCTTAAGCGCCGTCTTTTTAATCATTCCCCGCGCCGTTACCATCAGCAGGTAACGATCGCTGCTAAACTCGCTAATTGGCAGGGTGGCCGTAATATACTCTTTTTCTTCCAGTGGCAGCAAGTTAACCAGGGCGGTGCCGCGTGCCTGACGGCCTGATTCAGGAACTTCATGAATCTGCAGCAGGTAAACTTTACCCCGGTTACTGAAGCACAGCAACTTATCATGGGTCGAAGCGACATGGCACTGCTCCACGCGGTCGTTTTCACGAGTCTGAATCCCAAGAATTCCGCGACCACCGCGATGCTGGCTCCGGTAAGTAGTCAGGGGAAGTCGCTTGATATAACCGCGATCGGTTAAGGTTAGCACTACATCTTCCTGGAAAATAAGGTCGGTTGAAACAACATCGCCTTCGGAGGCAACAATCTGGGTGCGGCGATTATCGCCATGTTTTTCCCGGATAACCTCCAACTCATCCTTGATAATACTAAGCACCAATGACTCATCTTCCAGAATCCTGCGCAGGTAATCGATTTTTTCATGGAGCTGCCTTTGCTCTTCAGCCAGCTTTGAAATTTCGAGCTGGGTCAAACGCTGCAGGCGCATATCGAGAATAGCCTGGGCTTGTTTTTCAGACAGGCTCAGCATTTCCATCAGGCCGTCACGGGCTGTGGCGACATCTTTTGAAGCCCTGATCAAAGCGATGACCTCATCGAGGCGATCAAGGGCGGTTAAAAGACCTTCTACTATGTGCAGCCTTTCTTCAGCTTTCCGCAGGTCAAATTGTGAGCGGCGCCGGATAACCTCTTTCTGATGTTCCAGGTAGTAGGCCAGCATCTGTTTAAGGTTCAAAACCCGCGGCTGCCCGTCAACCAGGGATAGCATGATCACGCCGAAAGTCTGCTGGAGGGTGGTATACTGGTAAAGCTGGTTAATAATCACCTGCGGTTCATAGCCCCGTTTGATCTCAATTACGATACGGACCCCGGAACGGTCAGATTCATCACGAAGATCAGTAATGCCCTCCATTTTACGTTCTTTGACTATATCGGCAATCTTTTCGACGAGCCTGGCTTTATTTTGCTGGTAGGGAAGTTCGGTTATGATGATCTGATTGCGGTCTTTATCTTTTTTTTCGATCAGGGCAACTCCCCTGACCTTGATAATACCCCGTCCCGTCTGGTATGCGGAATAAATGCCCTCCTGCCCGACAATAACTCCGCCGGTCGGAAAATCAGGTCCTTTTATGTGCTGCATTAAGTCAATAATTGAGGCCTCAGGATATGTAATCAGATACTTGATCGCTTCGATAAGCTCGTTAAGATTATGAGGCGGGATATTGGTAGCCATGCCGACGGCGATTCCTGAGGAGCCGTTGGCCAGCAGGTTTGGAAACCGGGAAGGCAAAACTACGGGTTCCTCAAGGCTTTCATCAAAGTTTGGCCTGAAATTTACAGTCTCTTTCTGCAGGTCGGTGAGCAGTTCACCGGCTATGGGGGACAGGCGTGCTTCGGTATAACGCATTGCCGCAGCGGAATCGCCATCCTGCGAACCGAAGTTGCCGTGGCCGTCGACCAGTGGATAACGGGTAGAGAAATCCTGGGCCATGCGGACCAGGGTATCGTATAAGGCAACATCACCGTGAGGATGGTATTTACCCAAAACCTCACCGACAATACGAGCCGACTTGCGGTAAGGTTTGTCCGGTGTCGAGCCCATCTCTGACATGGCGTAGAGGATCCGCCGATGGACCGGTTTCAAACCGTCGCGGACATCAGGCAAAGCTCTGCTCACAATGACGCTCATGGCATAATCAAGAAATGAAACTTTCACTTCATCGTAAATATTTACCGGCACCACATTTGTTCTTTCGGCCATCTGATCTCCTTAGCGCTTAAGTTAATAATTGGAAGGTCCTGCCAATATATAAATTTTATCACATCTTAACCCTGTGGAAAAGGGTTCCGAATTATTTGTTTCTTTTTTTCGAACCACCCCGCCGCCCGGGCATCATCTTTTTAAAGACCTGATCGATCTCTTTTTTGGCAGATCGATCAACCTCCCAGGTTTCCGCTTTTTTCTTTCTCCCCCTGGAAAAATTAACGGTAAGGGTATCTTTAGACCAGCGATAGCTGTCAATTTCGTTCCACTTCCAGAAGCCGCGCGAGGTGGATATACCCCCTTCCCTCAGGGCCGGCCTTTCAACCTCGCGAGCAATAACAACAAGTATCAGGGCTGCATAAAAATAAACATAAGTCAGGGGTCCCAGGATCATCATTTCAGCAGCGGAAGTCATACTCTGCAGCTCATAACGGCCTAAGAAATAAGAGGCCGCTGAAATTACAATGATTAAAAAAAGCGAATCGGCATTATGGCGGCTGAACAAGGCCCGGTTCACCTGTAGAACGACAGGCCCAAGCTGGCGGCGCCTGATATAAAGATATGTCAATACAATAAACATCAGTAAAATATAAGGAAACAGTAATCTTGCAAAAACCAAGCAAAACCCTCCCTTTATCACAGTCGCCGGTTCCGGATGTCACAATACGGGCATGATTAATTAAAGCATGAATTCAGGACCGGGTAAATAGGGAAAATATCTGCGATCTCTTCGATTGACCGACTTTTGCGCCTGACAGCTAGATCAAGATTAAGCATTCTTAATATTTGGAATGACTCAAAAAGAAGGAAAAACTCATACTTGTATTGAATAAATAGTACTGAATTGTGCTTATTTAGTGTAAACAGGGAGGTGAGTTCAGGAGCGAATTATATCCAGCCATCTTAGAAGATCTATAAATACATTTAAGGAGGGTCAAGTATGACTACAAGCAAATTTTTAATTTTTATGCTGGTAGCGGTTTTTTTGGTTGGAATTTTTGCCGTTGCCGGATGCGCACCCGAGGAGGCTGTTCCTGAAGAACCCGATGTGGAGGAGCCCGAGGATGAGGAACCCGAAGTAGATGAGCCTGGTGCTGTAACCAGGGTTAACATGGGCGCCGGTTGGGTAACCGGGGTTTATTATCCCCTGGCCGGAGCCATGTCCCGCATCGCCCACACCAGTATTGACGACATCTCGCTGACTGTTGAATCGTCCGGCGCTTCGGCAGTTAACTCAAGGATGATCGGCAGCATGGACCTCGATATGGCTATCGTCCAGAACGACGTGGCCTATTATGCTTTCCATGGCGAAGGTGCAGCTTTTGAAGGTAACCCTATTGAAAATATGCGCGGCATGTTTTCACTGTATCCCGAACCGGTCCAGTTAGTGGCTGCTGCAGGATCTGGTATAGAGTCACCGGCTGACCTGGCCGGCAAGAATGTGGCCCTTGGGCCCCTGGGAAGTGGAGCCGAAGTTAATGCCCTGCAGGTTCTGGAGGCCGCCGGCCTGAGTGAGGACGATCTTGCCAGCGCCGAACGACTTGAGGCAGGCGAGGCTGCTGATTTCTTAAGAGACGGCCGCATTGATGCAGCCTTCTTTACAGTCGGTATCGGCGCCTCGGTTATTGACGAATTATCAGTAATGACCGATATTTACCTGGTTAACATCGTCGGAGACATAGCAGAAACCCTGATTAACACATATCCATTCTATGCCAGTGTCACTATTCCGGGCGACGCCTATACAGATGTACCTGAAGCTGAAACTATTTCGGTTCTATCGATAATTGTCACCCGTGAAGATATGGATGCTGATCTGGTTTACAATTTCATGAGAGGAATTTTTGACAACATTCAGGTAATCCATGACGCACACGATGTGGGACAGCTTGTCACCCTCGATACAGCACTGGACGGCATGTCTGTGCCACTGCATCCCGGCGCAGAGCGGTTCTTTGAAGAAGAAGGAATGATGTAAAACATTCAGCTGATCCTACCGGAAGGTACAGGGCGTTTAATGCGTCCTGTACCTTCTAAAATGAGGCTCGAGGTGATAACATTTGAGCTTGGAAGAAGCAATTAAAGAAAGCAAAGAAATAGATCTCAGTGATTTAGTTGACGAGGGCAAGGTTCGCACCCCCGGGGGGAACCTTGCCCTGTTATTATTCATCATCGGTATTCTATGGTCGTTTTTTCACTTATACACTGCCGGAACCGGTCTTCTGACTGCCATGCTGCAGAGATCGGCACACCTTTCTGTAGGTCTTGCCCTTTGTTTTCTCTACTACCCGTTAAACAAAAAAAATGAAGCCTCGTACAATCGGGTCCCCTGGTATGATTTGTTATTTGCAGCAGGCGGTTTCTTGTCAATATTTTATGTGTTCTATTATTTCAATGATCTTGTCTGGAGAATTGGGGCCCCGACAACAACCGACCTGGTGATGGGTGGAATGGCAATCGCCTTGATCTTGTTGGCCGCGCACCGCGCTTTCGGCTTGATTTTACCCCTTGTGACCATTTTCTTCTTAACTTATCCCTTTCTCGGCCAATATTATCCTGTTCTTATCGGACATAGCGGCTATCGACTGACGCGGGTGATCAACGATCTTTACATGACCAATACCGGTATTTTTGGGATACCAATCGGGGTCAGCGCAACCTTTGTATTCATTTTTGTTCTCTTTGGCTCTTTTTTCCAAACCTCGGGAGCCGGTCTCTATATAGTCAGGCTGGCTTATGCCACCATGGGAAGGTATAGGGGAGGCCCGGCAAAGGCCGCGGTAATGGCCAGCGGATTCATGGGCAGTATTATCGGCAGTTCCGTAGCCAATACTGTCGTCACGGGCTCGATTACGATACCGGTTATGAAAAGAGCCGGTTTTAGCCCTGAAGTAGCCGGAGGCGTGGAGACTGCGGCTTCCACCGACGGGCAGTTTCTGCCGCCGATCATGGGTGCAGCGGCCTTCGTCATGGCCGAGTTTACCGGTATACCCTACTGGCAAATCGCCATAGCCGCAGCCCTGCCTGCAATCATCAGCTATTTTGCCCTGCTGGTCATTGTCCATCTGCAGGCAGCCAAAACTGGAATGCAGCCCATGGCCAAGGAAGATATTCCTCCTTTTTTCAAAACCTTTATCAGGGGCATCTTTTACTGGTTTCCGATCTGCATCCTCGTTTATTATTTACTTATTGTCCGCTTTACACCGATCCTGGCCGGTTACTATGCCATCCTGGCTGTATTTTTGATAATGGCTATCGTAAGAGCGGTAAAATTGTTTGAATCATTAAAAAGCGAAGATGCTGTTTTTTCCGAAAGTTTGCTGAACCAGGTTAAAGGGTTATGGTTCGATTTTCTTGCAGGCCTTGAAAATGCCGCCAAGAGCATGTCCGGCATTGCCGTCGCCTGCGCCTGCGCCGGGATTATCGTCGGTGTGGTTACGATCACCGGCCTGGGCCAGAGCATGATCCTTCTACTTTCTGCCGTAGCCGGCGACAACCTGCTGATCTTGCTGTTAATGTCGGCCGGGATATCGATCGTTCTGGGGACAGGTCTGCCGACGACAGCCAAGTACGTGGTTATGGCCACCCTGGTCGCGCCTGCGGTTACAACCATCGCACCGGAGGTGCCGGTAATTGCGGTCCACCTTTTTATTCTCTATTATGCTATCCTCGCCGATGATACCCCACCAGTCGGGGTTGCAGCATACGCCGCTGCAGCGATTGCCCGTTCCGAGCCAATCAGAACAGGACTCTACGGTTTCAAATTCGATCTCGGCGCTTTCCTGCTGCCGTTCATGTTTGTTTACAACCCTGAATTTTTGTTGATCGATACC
>SKPH01000038.1 GCA_007119615.1 Syntrophomonadaceae bacterium
CCGGGTCCAGAGCCCCCAGGGAGCTGTTGATAAATGATTCAAATCCCCGCCCGCCGCCGGCATTGGCATGCAGCGATAAAAACAGGTCGGGCTCGGCCCTCCTGCTCAAAGCCACCCGGTCTGCCAGTGATACAAAAATATCCCGTTCCCGGGTCAGCAAAACCTTAACCTCACCCAGCCTTTCGGCCACCTTCAGGGCCAGCTTAAGGTTTAAGTCCTTCTCTTTTAATCCGTACGCCACCGCTCCCGGATCATAACCTCCATGTCCTGGATCAAGCACAACAACCGGTTTACTCATCATATTTCCTCCTTTAATTCGCAATTTTTTATTCAACATTTACTGCAGTTACTCGAAAATCTTTTTGTGTTTTCTTGGCCGAAGCCCTTTGCTCATAACTTTGGATCCATTTCAGGCTACGGAAGATGCTGAAGGGAGGAAGCTGTGGGGACGGAGGTCTCTGCTTCATGGTTCAGGAAGCTGATACTCCGTCCCCCTGCTTCCTGGTATTGGCATGAGGTCCTTTGGAAATGCCGTTTTTTTTCCGACTTCCGACCTCCGATATCCCCCCTGCTTCCTCTACCTCCTAGTCAACACCTCCGAAAGGGAGTGGATGCTCTCGGTCAGTGTCTCCAGCTTACCCTCCAGGCGGACCAGCAAATACAAGCTCACCGCCACCGGGAAACCGAAATTACCAATCAAGACAACAACCTCTTCCATCTACTATTACCACCTCCTTGAATTCAAATTAACGCCCTCCCCTTTGTAGGGGAAAGCTGCGGGGACGGAGTTATCTGCTTCGCGACGTTTGTGAAGCTGTCACTCCGTCCCCCTGCTTTCGTTTTAATGCGGCGTTACTACGGGGACGGTTCGAGCGTCAATTGTTTCTCCGCTTTCCGGCTCCCAGGTTAGAAGCCGAAGCAACCGTCCCCGGTGGTTAGCCTTAGTGCCTAGTACTCACCCAGCACATTAACGGTCCTGCTTACAACCTGGGCGCGAACCTTGCCCACTAAATCGCCGCCGCCGGTCAGGAAAATATTTCGGGTTATCACCGAATCCATCACAGCTTCAACAGCCTGGGCTGTAAGCGCAGGGTCAGGGTCACTTACCGACAAAGCGGTGTTGCGCCCCTCGAAGTTGCTGAAAATCATCTGCAGCGTTTCACTCATCAAATTAACCTCCTTTCTCACTGGTTTGGTTTAAATACGGTATTACGCTTCTTCCAACTCAACTTCGTCCACCCGGCGGATTGAATCGACGGTGTGGATCTGCAGGGTGCCGATCTCCTGGGCCAGTTCAAACAGGTCCGCATTGGCGGCATCTGTTTTGACGTTGGAGAAAGAGCGGGTGCGGTAGATCGGGTTAAAATCTTCATCCAACCCGGTATTTAACCGCAGCTGCAGGCGTGAGTTCATCGGAATTACTGTAACAGCCATTTTGTCACCTCCTTTCATAATTTAAAGACATTGTAAGAGGTGAGGTATATTTACAGCAAAGTGCGATCTAAGGCAAAAAAAGTGCGAGTTAGCGCAACTCGCTTTCCGAGTTGCGCTAACTCGCACCTGAACAGGTATTAATAAAAATGCCCTAATCACTGCCTTTTCGGCTGCTGTTGTTTCTACAAAGCCCGCTGTACAGCGATTTTCGAGTTAGGCTAATTTTAAGTTCGACTTTGCTTAAGTGGAAGTGTTTATAAATCTATTTTCTGCTTCCCAGCTCCGAGGCCAATCCAAACCACGGTAACTGCTGAAAAGAGGAAGCTGAGGGACCAGGAAGCTGCTGGGGACGGAGTTCTCTGCTTCATGGTTTAGGAAGCTGGAACTCCGTCCCCCTGCTTCCTGACACGCTCCCTGCTTCCGAAATCTTCTTAATTTTATTTACATTCCTTCAAAAAACCCTTGACATACCCTGCCAATGCCTGTAAGATAGTTCACAACATGAACGTATTCTCAACCAGAACGGAGTCCATATGGAAAGTGAATACCAGATATTAGCCCACTTACAAAACAATCAAAACACTTCACAACGCAAAATCTCTAAGCGCACCGGTCTTTCACTCGGAGCTGTAAACATTCTACTTAAAAAAATGGCCCGCAAGGGCCTGGTTAAAGTTGATCGACTGAGCCCGCGCACCGTTCGCTATATCTTAACTCCCCAGGGAATGAAAGAGAAAACAAAGCTGACCTATGAGTTTGTAAGCCGTTCTTACCGTCAGATCTTAAATATAAATGAAGCAGTGGAAAAACTTTTACGTGAAAAGCAGGCCAAAGAGTCTGTCAGGCAGGTTATACTCTACGGTCCGGCCGATGAAGTTGAAAAGATCCTAATAAATACCCTGCACAGTTTAAAGGTTAAGCCTGAAATCAAACGCCCGGAAGATAACTTTGAGCCGGAAGAAGGCCAACTCATCCTCACCTGGCGCTATGAAGACGAAGAACAGCTGCCGGTTAATAACCTGGTAGTAAACATAATGAGTTTGGTTTAAAGTAACCACTCCCTTAATTTTTACTTGATACCCCTTAGGGTGAGACCAGACTCCCATCTACTTGCTGACGTGCGTAACAGCTTTCCGGCAAGAAGTGGATACTCTGTGTCCAAAAACAGGCACTGCAAAGTATTAGATACCATCATTCATTACAGTAAAAGTAGCAGGTAGAAAATAATTGTCAAAAACTCTCAGAACCAGAATACGCAGCAGGATAAAAGCTAAAATTGAATGCAGCCAGATTTTTTACAACACCGGGGACAGCTATACCCGGCAGTTAATCCGAGAGCACCTGGTTGCATATCCGGGTGAAGCCGAACCGCCAATCCCGTACGAGCAGGAATATATCGACTATCTCGATATCGAATGCGGTAACCAACCCCGCAGCATTGAAGCTTACCTCATCGATCTGCGGGTCTTTTTCCGCTACCTGCGCAACAAACAAAACG
>SKPH01000027.1 GCA_007119615.1 Syntrophomonadaceae bacterium
CCCCTCTGCGACGGTTGGACAGTCGATCCATACAGGGGGGTCGAGAAAGACGGCAGGCTTTACGGGCTGGGCGCGCTCGATATGAAAGCCGGTATTGCAGCTTCTGTTTTTCTCCTTGAAACACTGGTTGAAGCCGATGTGGAGCTAAACGGCGATCTGGTTTTTACCGCTGTCAGCGACGAAGAGGGTCCTTACGGCCTGGGCACGCATTATACAATTATGGATGGAATTACAGATGGCTGTGATTATGCCATTATTCCGGAGCCTTCGGCTCCTTTTGCTCCGGGCAGGGAGAAATTTCCCTGTGTAGCTCTCGGCAGCAGGGGTACAGCTATCTACTTCGTCAGATTAACAGGCAAATCAGCCCACGGTGCAACCCCTGAAAAAGGGATTAATGCTGTAGAAGATGCTGCCCGGGCTATTGTTGCGCTGACTGAAAATCTTGATCTGGGAGATCATCCTCTGTTGGGCAGAGGAACAATGTGCATTACCAACCTGAGGGGCGGCGATAAGTATCTGCTGGTTCCGGAAGAAGCCAGCTTTACCATCTACCGTCATACGGTAGACGGAGATGCGAACCGGGCCCTGCAGGAGGTAAAAGAGATTTTAGACGATCTTGGCCTGGAGAGCCAAGTAGAGGTCAACCTGCGGGATCTGCCCCACCCGGATGCTTACTTCCTGCCCTGGACTATTGACGAAGACAACCCCCTCGTCCGGTCCCTGAAGAGGGGGAGCAAAGAAATTTCAGGCAAAACGATGCAGACGACTTATTTCCGTTCCGAGTCGGATGCCAATCACATCGCTCCGAGATTAAAAATTCCCACAGTGCTCTTTGGCCCCGATGGAGATAACTTCCATGCTGCCGATGAATTCGTGGAGATCGATACGATGGTTGATACCGCACGTATTATGCTCTATACAGTAATGGATCTGCTTACCTGAAAGGAGGCGGCTGATTCCGGGTTAGGGTTGATATAATGTCATTTTCAGGATATAATAGCTGAAATATATTTCAACCCTGTAACCCCGCTTATCGCTAACTTTATTTGTCAGCCAGAACTGCTGTCAATTAATGCCGCTAATACTTTTAATCATATCCAGATTAAATCCTGTATTGATAAAATCTGTTCGGGAGGTGAGACAGGAATTATATTTAAATCGATGCAGTATCGAGGGGCTTAACAAAATAAAAGGAGTGAACCAATTATTATGCTGAATCGAAAAAACCTTATTCTTTTTGCTTTGCTGTTGGCGGCAATGCTCTTTGTTTTTGCCGGCTGTGGAGAGCCGGGAGAACCGGATGCACCGATGCTGCCGGATGATGATACGGATGAAGATGCCGAGCCGGAAGGCGACGGAAGCCTGCAGAGAGTTCTCGATGCCGGTGTCCTGGTTGTAGTTGGCAGCGGTGGTTACCCGCCCTTTAACTTCTACGGTGAAGATGACCCCGATACGCCGATCGGTTTTGATGTCGATACGGGCGCAGCAATTGCCGAGCGGCTCGGGGTCGATTACCTTTATGAAACTTCCGATTGGGACGGTCTTCCCGACGGCTTAAGAGCCGGCCGGTACGACGCTATCCTGGGTAGTATGGGGATTACTCCCGCACGTGAAGAAATTGTCAGCTTCACCAGTCCGTATTATTATTCAGGAGCACAACTGATTGTACGTGAGGATTCCGGGATCACCGGACCGGGTGATGTTGAAGGTCTCGATATCGGGGTTATTACCGGTGAAACCTACGTCGATGATGCCCTTAACCTGGGTGCGAATGATGTTCACTATGCCGAAGTTAACACCGTTCTTCTTGAAGTCCTGGGCGGCAGAATTGACGGTATGATTACCGACCGCCTGGTTGCGATTAACGGGATGAATGAAATCGCCAGGGGCGAAGAACTGATGCTGGCCGGTGAATTGATTCGAACCGAAAATATCGCCATCGCATTCCGCCAGGAGGATGTCGAACTGAGAGAAAGGGTCGATGAAATTCTTCAGGAAATGCATGCCGATGGAACGATGACGGAAATCAGTATGAGATGGCACGGAATTGATATAACCAAGCCGTAAGTGAAGCAGGCACGGGCCTCAAAAGGCCCGTGCCTTTTTAAAATTGCCTGCTCCGTCTGTGTAAAGGTCTTAACGGATTCAGGTGAAAACCTGATTTCCTGGCAAATTGATGCTGTAGAAGGTTTCCGATAAGGAGTTGAGCTAATGTTCGATGTCCCCTGGGATTTTACAGCCATACCGAGATTTTTCCCCGGTTTCTACGTTGCCGCCCTGCTGACTTTGCAGATAACATTTTTCGGTATACTGGTCGGGTTGGCGCTCGGCTTAGTGACCGGCTTAATGCGACTTTCAAACAATAAATTATTAAATATGCCAGCCAAAGGGTATATATGGATTATCAGAGGCACTCCGTTGCTGCTGCAGTTGATGATTATTTATTACGGCCTTATCGATCTGGTGAGTATAGACAGGATGCCGGCAGCCATAATCGGTCTTGGCGTGCATAACGGCGCTTACATCGCAGAGATATTCAGAGGCGCTATTCAGTCGGTTGAAAGGGGCCAGCGTGAGGCAGCCCTATCCCTGGGGATGACTCCGGCTCAGGCTATGAGGCGGGTTGTTTTGCCACAGGCTTTTAAAAGGTCCGTACCCGCACTGGGTAACCAGTTTATTATTGCCCTGAAAGATTCGTCCCTGGCCAGCGCCATTGCTGTTCGCGAACTTCTGCTAAGAGCCCGCCAGATGGGATCGGCGACCCTGATGATGCTGGAGATGCTGATGATTGTCGGTATCTATTACCTGTTAATGACTACTGTGCTCACTCTCCTGGTGGGAAGGGTTGAAAAACGCCTCCAGGTTAGCGACTATCGGGATTAGGGGTGTAAACCGAGGATGATGATTGAAATCAGAGGTTTAAATAAATGGTTCGGTGACCTGCACGTTTTGAAGGATATAGATTTGGATGTAGCAGAACAGGAAGTGGTAGTAGTTATCGGGGCCAGCGGATCCGGCAAGAGCACTTTACTGCGCTGTATAAACTTTCTCGAGTTTGCCCAGAAAGGCAAGATCTATATAGACGGCAGGGAGACCGATGTAAAAAGCAAAAAGCTTCACCTGGTCCGGGCGGAAGTGGGTATGGTCTTTCAGCACTTTAATCTTTTCCCGCACCGGACAGTTATGGGCAATGTAATTGAAGGGCTGACCCAGGTTAAAAAAATACCTCAAAACAAGGCCCTGGAACAGGGCACTGAATTACTGGCGAAAGTAGGGCTCTCAGACAAAGCCGATGTCTATCCGGCGATGCTCTCCGGCGGACAGAAACAGCGGGTAGCGATAGCCAGGGCCCTTGCTATGAAGCCAAAAATTATGCTATTTGATGAACCTACTTCATCTCTTGACCCGGAACTGGTCGGTGAAGTTTTACAGGTAATGAAAACCCTGGCCAATGAGGGGATGACTATGATGGTGGTCAGTCATGAAATGGGTTTTGCCCGGGAGGTCGGCGATCGGATGATATACATGGATGAAGGGCGCATTGTAGAGCAGGGCGAACCCAAAGAACTCTACAGTAATCCTCAGCATGAGCGTACCAAAGCCTTTTTGAGCCAGATAATATAATTATTGCTGTTTCAGTTTTAAAAGTTTCCGGTTCCAAAATCCTTTCTTTAGTTATAGAAAGCAGGTATGTTAAAATGTAATTGCCCGGCCGCTTATCGAAAGGCAGGCCGGGTAATAATTTTATGAGGCGTGACATGAGCGAGTATATTGCCGGCAAAAAAATGATCCTGGCTGATACTTCCCTATTTTTTGTGGCAATATTCTGGGGTTCAAATTTCGTGATCATGAAGGAAGCCCTGGAATTAATCGAACCCTTTACATACCTTGGTTTGCGGTTTTCCCTGGCTGCTTTAATTCTGGCCCCGTTTTTCTGGAGAAGGCTGATCGGGGCAAAAGTAAAAGATTATCTGGCAGGAGGCTTAATTGGCCTGTTTTTGTTCAGCGGTTTTGCTTTCCAGACGGTCGGACTGCTGTACACGACTCCCGCCAAATCCGGATTTATTACCGGAACCGCCGTGGTAATTGTTCCTTTTCTTTATTACTTTATTACCAGGCGTTCTCCCGGATGGTGGGCTTTTTTAGGCGGCGGATTGGCTGCGGCCGGCCTTTATATGCTCGCTGCGGATCAGGTGACCGGTTTTAATCCGGGCGATGCTTTAACCCTGGTTAGTGCCTTTTTGTTTGCCGCTCACTTAATTGCAATTGCCATCAATTGCCGGAAGCGGGATCCGATTGTATTGGCAGTTGCCCAGATCGCCTTTACCGGCCTGGCCAGTTTTGCTATCGCATTTGTTTTCGAACCGGCAGCATCGATGCTGCAGCAACCGCTTTTGATCTGGGGCGCCATTTTGTACGCAGTTATCTTTTGTACAATCGGCGCTTTTGTCACCCAGAATATAGCCCAGCGCTATACTCCTCCTACGCATGCGGTGTTGATCCTTTCGCTGGAAGCTGTTTTCGCCGGCATTTTTTCGTACCTTTTCTGGGAAGAACTATTTACTCTTCAAAAATTAAGCGGGGCGTTGTTAATCCTGGCCGGGATAATGGTCGCTGAAATGCGGCCATATCTGGCAGCTAAAATTGCAACCAGGCGTGCCGGCCTGATTAAAAGGGGTATTCCGCCTTTCAGTTGAAATTATCTGTAAGCAGCTATCTGGAAGTCAGATGTCGGAACCCGGTAATCTGAGAAGCAGGCCTTCATAATCGGCACTGATAACTGTGTGAGGAAGGTTTATCTGGGAAAAGGGGTTATTCCGACCTCAGACATCAGAAGACCGGTCTCCGGATTAAGAAACGGCAGAGTGGGGTGAGCGGCTTGAATCATATTGATAATCTGCAACCGGGTTCTGCGCTCAGGATGCGCTGGGTGATGTGGTCTTTTTTGATTTTACTGCATGTTATAACCTCATTTCACCGGGTTTCATTTAATGTTGTGGCCGATCTGCTGACCGCTGAATTCAACCTGACCGGAGCAGGCCTGGGTAACCTCGCTGCGGCATATACCTATATGTATGTAATAATGCAGATACCCGGCGGCGTGTTGGTTGATCGTTTCGGCCCCAGGGGTGTTGCCCTGTTAACAGGCCTTTCAATGGCCGCCGGATCAATCATAATCGGATTTTCTCCCAGTGCAGTGCTGGTTTTTATTGGACGCCTGCTGATTGGCTTGGGCGGATCGGTTGTCCTGATTAATATCTTTAAGTTTCAGGCCAACTGGTTCCGGACTTCTGAATTTGCCACTATGTCCGGCCTGGCAATTTTGATCAGCGGAAGCGGGGCATTATTCGGAGCGACGCCGCTGGCTGTATCAGTAAACCTGGTTGGCTGGCGCTCTTCCTTTATTTTCGTGGGCCTCATAACAATCGCAGCTGCTCTTCTCAGCTGGTATTTTGTAAAAAACCAGCCGCAGCGAAACAGCGCCACTACCGGATTCCCGGCAGAAAACGGAGAGTTTGTTGAAAGCGTGCAAGCCTCCTCCATTAAGCTGGCTTCCATGGTAATTTCCAATCGGCGGCTGTGGATGCCATTCTTAATCAACCTGGGCATATTTGGCGGTTTTATCGTTTTTTCCGGCACCTGGGGAGTATCCTACCTGGTACATGTTTATGGAATTAATGTGGAACAGGCATCCGTGTTTATGGTTTTAACCTACCTGGGTTACATGGTAGGCGCTCCGGCCGCAGGGTGGTTCTCCGATCGTGTTGGTTCGAGAAAAGTGCCTGCGGCAGTCCTGGTATCATTCTGCGTAACCTTCTGGCTGCTGCTTGCCTTCTGGCCGGGAGGGATGCTGCCGCTCGGGATGTTCTACGGCCTGAGTCTGTTGCTCGGTGTCGGAGCGGCGTCGACGATATTAAGTTTTCCAATGGCGAGAGAAGTAAGCCCGTCCGTCTATACAGGTTCTGTGACAGCGGCGGTTAACCTGGGGGTATTCCTCGGGTTGGCCATCCTTCAACCGCTTTTTGGTTATGTCCTGGATCTCGGTTGGGACGGCCGGATCGTAGACGGAGCCCGTGTCTACCCACTGCAAGCCTATCGTTACGGTTTCATAATCTGTCTGTTATTTGCCGTTACCGCCTTTACGGCGGCTTTAAACTACCGCGAGAGAAAACAGGGGAGCACTGCCCTGTAATATGATCTGCATCCAGCTGTATGCAGTGCAGCCGGGAGCTTGGAGGTGGACTTATGGAACGTCAAATCAGGGAATATGCTCTCGATATCGGTTTTGATGATATCGGGTTCACATCGGCGGATCCTTTTCCCCAGTTAACAGAGGCGCTCGAGGAAAGGAGAATAGGTTACAAGTGGGTCAGTGATGGATTGCTGCAGCTGTCCAACGCGGCAGATCCACGTTTTGTCCTTCCTTCGGCGAAATCAATCGTAGTTTTAATTTATGATTATCATAAGCAGGCTTATCCGCCCGAACTCGCAAACAGCATCGGCAAAGCCTATCAGTCGCGTCTCTATCCGGGCAAAAAGCGTCTTTTCGGCAGCAGGCTGCGGCTGTTTAAAGATTTTCTGCAGGAAAGGGGAATGGAAGTGGGCGTCAGGCCGGCCATGCCTGAGAGGCAGGCGGCAATCAGGGCCGGGGTCGGTTCTTTTGGCTGCAATACTTTTGTTTATTCTCCCGGCCGGGGCAGTTATGTAGCCATCGTTGCTCTGGCCGTAAGCGGTGAGCTCGAACCGAAAATGCTGGAAGCGTCCTCAGATTGCCCCGATGGTTGCCGCCAGTGTATCGATGCTTGTCCCACGGGAGCCCTTTATGAGCCATACAAGATGGATCCCCTGCGCTGTATCGCTTTTAATACCTATGGGACCGGTAATTTTCCGGGAGCGCCTGAAGTTATTCCCGTTGAGATCCGGGAAAAAATGGGTTCCTGGATTTACGGCTGTGACCTTTGTCAGGATGCCTGCCCGCGTAACAAAATAAGGCTCGAACAGAAGCTTGTTCCCGACGCCTTCCTGGAAAAGAGGGCTCCGAAACTGGCTCCAACTGCCCTGCTTAATATGGATCAGCGCTATTACCTGGAGTTCGTTCAGCCCGTTCTTTATGGCTACATGTGGGAAAAGAAGTTCCTCCAGCGTAATGCGGCCATCGCACTCGGCAACAGGAATGATGAAACGGCAGTTAGCCTGCTGGGCCGGGCGATGAAAGATCCGGAGGAAATGGTCCGCTCATACACTGCCTGGGCTCTTGGTAGGATTGGCGGCGCCGCGAGCAAAAAGGCTCTTGAGGGCGCTCTTAAAAGTGAGGATAGCCCGGCAGTAAAAGCGGAAATAGTATCCGCTCTAAATCGTTGATAGTGTTTCCCGATCAGGTTTATGATAATTTGAGTTCTACTGCAAACCTTTCTATTGACAGCCAGATGCGGCTCAGTTAAAATTAAAGCGAAGATTAACAGAATATGTTAATAAAATGCAGTCCTGCTGCTCATAGTTATTAGACATGAGGGAGCACCGGGGGATAAACCCGTGTGTTCTTTTTATTTTTTTCCGGGAGGTTATTATTTAACAATGAGTTCAACCAAGCACGACCGTCATAATGTTAAACAATTGGTTATCAACGGCGGAGGTTTAAATGTAGAAGATGTAGTCTGGGTGGCTAGGCAGTTTGCACCTGTTTCTCTCGATCCGCAGGCGCTGCAAAGGGTTGAGCGCTCCAGGGCGATGCTGGAAAAGCTGGTTGATGAAGATGCAGTGGTTTACGGTATAACTACCGGTTTTGGACGTTTTAGCGATATAAATATCTCCAGAAAAGATGTAATCGAATTACAGAAGAATTTAATTGCCAGCCATGCTGCGGGCGTCGGCGAGTCTTTACCTGAAGAAGTAGTGCGGGCTGCACTGCTGCTTAGAATTAATGCCCTGGCCAGGGGTTGCTCGGGTGTGCGTCCCATGCTGGTGGAGCGGTTACTTGAGATATTAAATAAACGGGTCACCCCGGTTATTCCTGAGCAGGGTTCGCTCGGGGCGAGCGGCGATCTGGCGCCCCTGGCGCACATGGCCCTGGTCCTGACCGGACAGGGTGAAGCTTTCTACAGGGGCCGGAAGATGAGTGGTGCAGAAGCTATGGCTGCGGCCGCGATTGAGCCGATTACTCTGGTTGAGAAAGAGGGACTGGCCCTGATTAACGGAACCCAGATTATGACGGCTATTGGTGCCCTGGCATATTTTGATGCGGTTAATGTTTTCAGGGCAGCCCTGATTACCGCCGCCCTGACCCTTGAAGCCCAGCTGGCTGTACCTGATGCATTTGATCCTTTAATTGCCGAGGTCAGGCCTTACAGGGGCCATATCTATTGTGCGGATGCTATTTGCCGCCTGGTTGAGGGAAGCAGACTCACAGGCAGTGATCGGCATAAAGTTCAGGACGCTTACAGCCTGCGCTGCATACCCCAGGTACACGGAGCAGCGGCAAATGCCCTCGATTACGTGAGAGATATCCTTGAAGTTGAAATTAATTCGGTTACTGATAATCCCCTTCTTTTTCCTGATGAAAACAAGATCCTGTCAGGTGGCAATTTTCATGGGCAACCCGTAGCGCAGGCTATGGATTTTCTCGCGATTGCGGTTGCGGAACTCGGCAGTATTGCCGAGCGGCGGATTGAGCGCCTGGTTAACCCCGCCCTAAGCGGGCTGCCCCCTTTCCTGGTTAAAGATGGTGGCCTTAATTCAGGGCTGATGATCCCCCAGTATACGGCTGCTTCACTGGTAAGTGAAAACAAAGTGCTCTGTCACCCGGCAAGCGTTGATTCAATTCCCTCTTCGGCCAACCAGGAAGATCATGTCAGTATGGGTACTATCGCCGCCCGCAAGGCCAGGAAGGTAGTTGATAATGTGGCCCGGGTAATCGGTATAGAACTGCTGGTTGCCGGGCAGGCTGTTGATTTCAGGGAAGCTGAATACCTCGGCCGGGGAACTTCCTCCGCCTATAAACTCTTGCGTGAAAAAGTAGATTTTCTGGAACGGGATTGCGTGCTCTACCCCTTGATTGACAAGGCCGTTGATCTGGTTGTTAACGGAAAGCTGGTCGAAGCGGTAAAGACAGCAGTCGACTTTCCTTAGCTGCATGCCGGGAAGGCGGTTAACCGTTCAAAATTATAATGCTAAAAATCCTGCTTAATGGTAAAATAGGAACACTAAATAAGCTGGATAAGGCGGAATTAAATGGGGTCTTTAGGAAAAACTGCGATAATGTACGCCCTCTCTGATGGGGAATTGGAAGAGAGCATCAAGGCGGACGCTGAAAAAAATGGCTATAAAATGATCAAGGGTAAAGTCGGCTCTATGAGTACCGAGAAAATATTTGCCGCCGTTGAAACTGCCGCCCAGCGGGAAGGCCTGATTCGTAAGGATTATTACCGTGACACTCACGCTTTATACCATGCAATCTTAGATGCTTTTATCGGAATTTGCAGGGGGCAGCTTGGGCTTGGTAATATGCTGCGTACGGTTGGGCTGATCTTTACAGTGGTCAGAGGCCCGCGTAATGCGGGAGAGCATGAAGACGGTGAATGGCTTGCTGTAGTGCTTTACGGTACTATCGGCGCTCCGATTAAAGGTTACGAGCATGAAACTATCGGTCTCGGTTTGAATCATCTATAGGTTATACAAGCAATTAATTAATGCCGGAGGTGTTTCCGATCGCAGAGTATCGTTCAAACTACAGCCAGCAATTATCGCCGCAGTTAAACTGGTTCAGCACCAGCCAGCTGGAAGAAATCCATAGCTCCACCATTGATATCCTTGAAAGGGCGGGAGTAAGGGTTGATCACGATCAAGCCCTGAAGCTGCTCAAAGATGCGGGATGCATAATTAAGGACCGTGTGGCCAGAATACCAGGATGGCTGCTCGAAGAGGCGATCCGGATTGCCCCTTCCAGGATTAATATTTACAATCGCGAAGGGCGGCCCAGGATGAGCCTTGAAGCGAATAATACTTATTACGGGGCCGGTTCCGATCTGCCCTTTCATCTTGATTTTGAAACCGGCCAACGGCGCAATACGGTTAAACAGGATGTGGTCAATGCCGCCAGGCTGATTGATAAGCTCCCGAATTTTGACTTCAGTATGAGTTACGGTATACCGGGGGATGTTCAGGCCGACAAGGGTGATCTACACCAGTTTGCGGCGCAGGTTCTAAATTGCTCCAAGCCGATTATCTTCACCTCGTTTAATGAACAGAACCTTAAAACGATTATTGATATGGCAGCGGCTGCGGCAGGGTCACACGAAGATTTGCGTGAGCGGCCTTTTATCATTTTATATGATGAACCGATTTCACCGCTTATTCATACCCGGGACGGCATAGCCAAGATGTTTACGGCTATAGAATACGGCATACCCGTAGTTTACACTCCGGGTGTTGTTGCCGGGGGAACCTGCCCGGTAAGCAAGGCGGGCACTATTGTCCAAATGAATGCTGAGAGTCTTTCCGGGCTGGTCATCGCCCAGTTAAAGCAAAAAGGGGCCCAGATAATTATTGGCGGTGGGGCTACCCCGATGGAGATGAGCACAACCGCAACACTTTACGGTTCTCCTGATGCGGCAATGAACTATTGTGCCATGACAGAACTGGCCAAATTTTACCGCCTGCCAAACTTTACCGAAGCCGGTTGCTCCAATGCGCCTGTGCCAGATGCCCAGGCAGGCATGGAGGCTTCGATCGGTCTCTTGCTGAACCAGCTATGCGGGGCCAACCTGGTCCATGATGTAGGTTACCTGGACGGCGGGAAGACGGGATCACTGCCTTTTCTGGTTATGTGCGATGATTTTATCAGCGCGGCGCGGTATATAGGGTCCGGCACGGTGGTTAATCGCGATGTAATCGGCGCTGATACTATAGTAGATGTTGGCCCTTCAGGACACTTCCTGGGTGAAGAGCATACCATGAAGCATTTTCGTAATGAAATTTGGGCCCCTACTGTGTTTAACCG
>SKPH01000012.1 GCA_007119615.1 Syntrophomonadaceae bacterium
AGCGGGACTTTTCCCTTGTGGTCGCAAATAGTTGACCCTGATTCTGCAGCGGGTTTTCGGGCTCGCTATGAAATCAGGATCAGGAACGGCGCCTGTATCATTCTTGATTTTGACGATGGTAAATTGAATCTGGAAAATCCTTCTGAGGTTCCGGTTGATTGCCGTCTATCATTTGAACCGGTAACTTTTTTACTACTTACCTTCAACCGGATTCAACCATACAGGGCCTTTTTACAGGGAAAGATGAGTGCCGGGGGGCGCCGATTCTGGCTGGCGGGGAAGTTCCCGAACTTGTTCAGGTCACCTTGATGAGGGCATCAGGTTTAATTAGAGTATTTATTTCAACCAGGTGATTTTCCGTGTACTGGCAGATTAGATGCTTGGCCCCAGCAATTGAAGCCAAGGTTGATTTGGATAAAGTGGTAAAGCAATTGCTTTTCTGCTGGGATGTAATACCATACTATTTTGCTGTAGGTAAAGGTAATACGGCCGGCACGACACAGAGGTGGCATCCCCAGTACCTGAAAACATTGGATCGCCTTTGTCACTGCTTAAGAAAGGCTATCGTATGGGAGCTAATTACGTTTCTTGTGATAATTAATCAAAGCTGTTGCTTCTTTTGAGTGCATAACATTAATAATTGAAGTAATTTTTGAAGTATGGAAATCGAGGTCTCCGCTTACAAAGATATCAGGTATAACTTCTATAGCTGTTGCCAGTACAACAGCATCTTTTTGGTCCCTTATAATTAACGCAGCCTCATCAACCTTTTCTTTTAAAGGCATAGCCGCAATTTCTAGTTCAACAAGACTTAAAAAATCTTCGAATATCCTTTCTTTTCCTGGAAATTTTCTTTTCATGACTATCTTGGTTTCTAATGCAACAAATTCACTTAGAATCAAGGTTGCGCTATTGGAATAAATCGCATAGAGCAGTTCTCGTTCGTTGCCAGGAAAGGCTAATCCAGAAACTATGATATTAGTGTCAAGCATAATCCTCATTATTTATATATCTCTTTCATTAATTTCTCTCTTACCAGATCAATTTCCCGATTCAGCTCCGCTTCAGTGTAACCTTTGGTTTTTGCTTCTTCTTCAATACTTTTGAAAAGGAGGTCAAGGTGTGAGACAGGCTCAACCACAACTTTATTGCTTTCTACGTATATTTTAAGTTTTGTGTTCGGTGTGATTCCCAGTTCTTTCCGCACATCTTTGGGAATCGTAATTTGACCCCTTACTGTAGGGGTAATATGCTTTACTTTTGCCATGTCAGTACTCCTTTCATTAGATTAATACCATTATATCATAATACTTATTACATGCAATAAGTATTATTACCGGATTGGCGGATACTTTTTATGAGCAAGCGTGTTATGGAAATGCTGAAATACATGACCTGCCTGCTTGTTCCTGATCGACAACTGCTTGAGGTGATCTTATTAGTGAAGGCAGTGACTCCGCCCCCTGCTTCGTAATAACTAACACAAAAAATTATGCAAACCACCTTTTCGTTGGTTTCAGTTCTTCCAGGCCGTGCTTGCAATTTCCCTTGTCATCCGGGTTGACGTAGAAGATCTCTGAGTAGCCAATATAGTAAGTGTTTTTGGTAAGAAAGAGTGTTTTGCACTTTCTGCACTCCAGTTCGATATTTGCATCTACCGGAGCACCTTCGAGAATATGGCTGTAGTCGAAGAGCGAAGTCCAGGAAGGATCAGCTGCCCGGTTGCGAATATCTCTGACAGGATTCCACTTCTTGGTTGGGACCAGTTCTTTTATGCTGTGACTGCAACGTTCTTTTTCTTCGGGATTTACATAGCGAATATCCGCATACCCGATATAATAGACATTAATGGTATAAAACAGAGTGTTACACTTTCTACACTGCAGCTCAATTTCTGCATCTACCGAAATCCCTTTGAGAATATGGGTGCGGTCAAAAAGTGCTGACCAGGCCATTATATTTTCCTCTTGGTTCTTTTATTACCAATGACCAAAAGCTGATCAAGTTTCCTGAATTAAAGGTGCTTGATCTTAATTGCCTCTAGAGAAACTTACCCTGCCTTACCCCTCCTACTTTTTGACAAAGGGTTTTCTGATTGAATACCTTTAAAATATCTTAAATAACACAGGTTGCCGGCAACCGCTGAGCCGGCTTTTCATTTGGAAGAAAAACTTATGGGTCTTAATCCACAGGCCTGTTACGGCATCGAGCTTGTTTATAGTGCAATTGTCACGCATGCTTTGAGGTCTGTCCCCGGTGCTGCAGCTCTCAGGTAAGGTTGATTTAAAGGCCTTTTCTGAAGATCTCTATTACTACATAGTTAACGAGCAGTTCCATTATCTCGGGCGGTATGGAATCAAAAAGCTCGTTAAGCATGGCCATCTCTTTGGGCATTTCATTTTCCATTCCGAAAGCCTGGAGCAGTTCCGGGCCATAAACGTCAATATAACCTTCCAGCTTGTCCATGATCTGCCTTAAGGCTTCATAATCCATTTCACCTGCCGTCAGCCCCATGATCATGCCGAAGCCTTTAGCCATTCCTTCAATATCAGAAGGCAGTATCTTTTTCACTTCTTCAGTTGTTTCTGCGAGATCTTTTAAGAATTGCCCGGCCAGCTTCTCATGGATTGGAGTGATGGTCAGGTGGATGCTGCGCGGAATGTTCAAATCGCTTATGCCCCGCTGCGGGTTCACAAACCATCCTTTGTTCATCATTGCATCACTTAAGTTAAAAACGTTAACTTCTTCCGAACTGAAAGCGATGATCGGCGATCTCGGATGGCCCATAATATTGAAGTTCAGTTTTTTTAGACCATCGATGATCGTATTCCTGGCTTTGAGAATACCGCGCGCCAGTTCCATGTAGCCGGGTTCACCGAGGTAATGGAGAGCAGACCAGGTGGCAGCAACCGGACCGGC
>SKPH01000019.1 GCA_007119615.1 Syntrophomonadaceae bacterium
AGGTTCTCACAGCAGCGGAACAGAAGTACAAGTCAGGCGAGAAGGGCATAAACTCCCTTCTCGCAATTTTCCAATCTACTTTTGGCGGGAGTAGATGGGAATCGAACCCACCGCAGGGGGCTGCCCTGCCACTGGATTTGAAGTCCAGGAACGCCACCAGGCCGCTAACTACTCCCACTGATTAATTATTTACTAGTTCCGCCCCCTGACAATCTGCCAGCGTAAGGGGGTTTACTGAATATAGATTACACGATGATCAGCTGATCTGTCAAAACAAATAATTATTTTGCGATCCACTTTGCCAGGCATCACTGTCCTGCCGGGCTGCTCTCATTTTCCCGGTAAAGTAAAACTGTTTCCGCTCCGTCGGAAACCAGGTCGATAAGGTGGACACACCCGTTTTCTGCTCCCAGCAAGGCGGCTATTTCTTTTTTCCCCATCTGTGGCAGTAACAGCCCTTCCATATCGGCCATGTAAACGGCCGCTTCAGTGCAAACCAGATCGGGGGCAAGCAGGATATCTCCCCGGCTGTTTGTAATCCGGCCGTCTTCCTGATCCAGCTCCAGCACCGCAGCCACGCTGTGGAAGGAGTCGTGGAGGTGACCGGAAAGCAAAATGTTTTTATTATCCAGGTGAAGGGCCTGGCTTTTCATCCGGTTAAAAAGAGAGCCGCTGCGTTCAGAATAACCGATATGTTCGTACCATCTCTGTTTAACTCTTTCCATATTGCTGTAATAACGGCAGGCACCCTGGTAAACATTGGCCCAGTAGTTCTGGTACTCCAGGGGGGAGCTGTAGCCCCTCTGCTCCAGGAGGAATGTCTCCGCCTGGATAATGCCGCGAACCGATTCGGCAAAAAGATCCCTGGCTCCGGTTAAGCCGGGGGACGAAAGGGCTTCCCTTAAGGTATCCCCGCAGTCGAAATAAGCGGTCATTCCTTCCAAACCGGGAGCTTCAATCATCCGGGGTGAATCCAGACCGGGTGCGCGATAGATTTCCCACCAGGCCCTCCGGACAACAAGGCTTCCCGGATCAATAATCATCCTGGCACAGGCTTCTTTATCTGTACCGATATAGGTGCTCTCCGCCAACAGTTCTTCTTCTTCCAGCCGCACATTGGTATGCCAGAAACGTTGAAATACACAGTGCACAAAACCTCTCCTCTCAAATATCTTATACTTTTCAATATTTCCCGGACAAGACAGCAGGGTGATCGGGTTAAAGTTCAAAATGAATAACCCGCTTATCAACGGAAAGTTTAGAAAAACCGCACTCATCTCTAATCCAATCAAAAGCCTGCCGGTGGTAAAAGAATACGTGGGTAGGATCATTTTTATAGTACCAGCGCTCAAAATCAAGATCGTCGCTGTAAATCTCGGTCATACAATACAGTGAACCATGCGGCTTGAGAAGAGAACGCAGAAATTTGAATTCCCTTGCAGGCGCATAAAAATGTTCTATGACTTCGCAGCAGATAATAAACTCATACTGTTCATCGAGTACCTCCCGATCATTCCAGTAGAATGGATCGTAAAGAGCAATTTTAAAGCCGCGCCCTTGCAGAAGAACAGCCGATACCGGCCCGGGACCGGCTCCGTAATCAAGTCCAACTGCGCCCGGAGTAAACTTCTGAAGCACCTTCTCGACCAGGGGGCGGGCGAATTCCCGGTAGCCCGGATCGTTAACATCGTTTTTATGCTGATCGTAGCGTTTTTTTTCTTCGGCGGCGGGGAGATAATCAAAGGGATCCATCATAATCGACCGGCACCCGCTGCACCGGTAATAGTCTTTTTCTGTGAACCGGTAAAAGTAATACGTCTTTTCCCGACACAGGATGCAGTCGATCTCCCGGGGCATGACATATCTCCTTCCCATATGGCTATGATATCGCTAGAACTGCTTGACCGCAATCACAGTTTGTTATAAAATGCACATGTACTAAAAACTTAATTAGCTCTGCCTTCGATCCATTTTTTCTAAAGTGGTCAAAAGAGCACTATGAAAAGTGGACGTTAGGGTACAGCTGGAAACGGCTGTGCCTCCCGCTGCGGAAAGAAGGATCGATAGTTTTCTTCAATTATCGCATTTTCCGGAGGGGAATGTGATTTTTATTTCCTGCAGAGAAAGTTAATTACTGTATTGGAGGCACCGGGATGTCGAGTCTTTTCGAAGGGATTATTGAAGCGTTTCGCCTGATCATCTCACTGGACCCCGATCTGCTCCAGATTGTATTCCTCTCACTGCGCATTTCAGGGACTGCTTTGATCATTGGCTCAATCCTGGGAATTCCACTGGGCACTTACCTCGGTTTGAAACCTGAGAAGAAAACCCGCCTGATCAATAAGGTTATATTTACCCTGATGGGGACTCCGCCTGTTGTTGTCGGTCTGATCATTTATCTTTTAATATCCAGAATGGGCCCCCTTGGAGTCCTGGGCTTACTGTACACCCCCTGGGCCATGATTCTTGCCCAGGTATCCCTGGCTACACCAATCATTGCCGGCTTAACTATGGTCGGAGTGCGAGCCAAAGGCAGCGAAGTGGTGGAAACAGCACGCTCACTGGGCGCCGGGCCGGGCCTGGCGGCCTGGACGGTAGTCAGGGAATCGCGAATTGCTATCCTTGGAGCAGTTATTACAGGTTTTGGCCGCATTATTGCCGAAGTCGGCGCTGTAATGATCGTGGGTGGAAACATTGCGGGTAAAACCAGGGTCATGACCACGGCAATCGTCCTCGAAACCAGGCGGGGCAACTTTGAGCTGGCAATCGGGCTGGGTTTGATCCTGCTCATACTGGCCTTTTTCGTGAATTCATTTCTATACAATATCCAGAGGGGAGACAGCGGCAATTAACAACGGAGAAATACTGGTTGAGATGAAAGGCATCAGAAAAGTTTACGACCGCGAAGTGCTGCGGGTAGATAATCTTGCCCTGAGAAAAGGCCAGATCTACGGTGTTATTGGCCCCAGTGGGGCGGGCAAAAGCACTTTCCTTAGGATTATTAACCTGCTTACGTCTCCCGATAGCGGCTCGATTTTAATCCATGGAAAAGAGGTGCCCCGGAACGGTGCGGAGCGCCTGGCGCTGCAGCGCAGGATGTCCATGGTTTTTCAAAAAACACTTTTATTTAGAGATACAGTCTGGAACAATGTCGCTTACGGTTTGAGGGCCCGCGGCTTCGACCGCACCGAAATTGGCAGGAGGGTGAGAGAGCTGCTGGAGCAGGTGGGGATGACGGATCTTTCCCTGCAGCGGGCCGACACTCTATCTGGGGGAGAGGCCCAGCGTGTAGCGATAGCCCGGGCCGTGGCTTTCGAACCGGAACTGTTGCTGCTCGATGAACCGACGGCCAACCTTGACCCCTGCAATATTGAAATGATTGAAAATATGGTAGTGAAACTGAATAGCTCAAAATCGATCACCGTGGTTGTGGTTACGCATAATATTTTTCAGGCTCACCGCATCGCCAGGGAAGTTATTTTTATCAACCAGGGCAATATTGTAGAAATGGGTGAAACTGAGCAGATATTCTCTGCTCCAAGGGAAGAATTGACCAGAGCCTACGTCGAAGGCAGGATGATTTATTAAAAAACCGGGCAGGTAAACGGATCCTGCCCGGTTTTGCATTACTTTCAGGGGCTTCCCCCCACTTTTCTGGACCTGCTATTCTTTCCAGGCTACGAAACGGGCCCAGCAGGAAGCTAGCTCCATTCCTCTCTGCAGGAAGCAGCCGATGAAGTAGCGGCCGGCTTCCAATTTTTCCAGGTCTTTACCCAGGTTTTCGGCATGAACTATACCATGGGGGAAGAGGTTAAGGTGCATATCCTGGTAATATTTATCCAGCGGGTACATCTCATCCCAGTCCTTACCGTACTTGTCGATCAGCTTCTGGTTCGCTTCTTCAAAAGTCTTCGGATGGAATAACCGCTGAATTGTATTCATCGGGTGCTCCATGGCCACGCAGTCGATGCCAAGCCATTTGATCTTCTTATCGAAGCACCATTTCGCAAAGTCCGGCGACGGGCCGGGGTGCCTGATCATGTACCTGAATTCGTCAGACTCGGGACTGTTCCAACCGTATTTAGAATAACCGGTCTTGATCAACAGGATATCGCCTTCTTTAACTTCCACGACCGATTCAATCATTTCAGGACTGTAAACACTGGTGTCGCTAACCAATTCCGAAATGTCGGCAATCGCCGCCGGCCCCATCCAGTAATCAAGAGGGGTTTGTCCGATGGTCCGCCCGGCAGAATGAAAGTGAGGTTCACCATCCATGTGAGTACTGAGGTGGAAGCTGGCTTTACAGTGGGCATTATTACGGCCCAAACCGAAATACTGGCCACCCACCCGTTTGGTATACTGCAATATCAGCGGTATGTAGTTGGCCCACTGGGGAGTCTGAACACTGAAGGGAATCGAAAGGTCATACACCTCCGACTCATTCATTGCAGTGAAGAAATCTTCTTCACTCATTCCGTCGGGAGCCTGAACAGCAGCTACCCTGGACCAGGCTGATTCTACTTCGCAAAATGGAATCGCCCCGATCACAATCCAGGCCCGCTGGTTTACCAGTTCTTTAATCTGCCCACCCAGTGATTCTGCCAGAAGGAGTCCGGCTTTCGGCATAGTCTGGTGGGTCAGTTTGTAATATTCGTCAACCGGGAACATTTCATCCCAGGTTTTTCCATGAGTTTCCTTCAGTTTAGCTTCAGCCTTCTTAAACTCACGGTCATGCATGTAACGGATATTGGTATTCATGGGGTGCTCGGCGCAGCCGCAGTCTACACCGATAACTTTTAGTTTTTTCTCCAGGGCCCATTCAAAAAATCCGGGTGCGGGGCCGGGATGACGGACAAGGTAAGAAAATTCTTTGTTGTCGATGCCGCCCTGTGCATCTGGATTCTTAACATCCGGCTGATCATAACCATACCTGGAATATCCCGTATAGATCACCAGGATGTCGCCCTCTTTTACCTTCACCTTTTTTTCGATCATTTCAGGTGTATAGAGGCTGTAGTCAGAAACCGCATCGGAGATATCGGCAATAACACCTTCACCTGTAATGTCCTGCAGAGGGATATCGGCTATTTTGCGCATTCCGGAATGAAAAGCGGTTGGTCCAACCAGGTGGGTTCCTGTATTGTTTGACCATTCAATCAGCTGGCCATTGGCTCCCTGTCCACCGTGATATGAACCGGTTACGCGCTTAAAAAAGTGCACCTGAAGCGGCATCTCACCGGGCCAGGGGGGAGTAAATATACTAAGGGGCTGGGTCAAATCATACCATTTTGACTTACTGAGCAGCTCGATCATGTTTTTACTCATGGCAACCTCCATTTATTAAATTTATTGAACACACAAAATAGTTGGTGTCAAACTGTTTCCGTTAATAAAATTATAGCAATTCCATTCAAGCACTGTCAAACAACTACATATCTAATTAATTATACTTATAACCGGGATTTCCTTTAGAGATTCCTGATAAATTATAATTATTCTTTTATGACATATCTACATATGAGCAGGGCTGTCTAATGGGAGGAGTATTGAGAACAGTTATAAATACCAGCAGCTGCCCGGATTTTCTCCAGGGCAGCCGCTGTTGTTCATATGAGGGACAAGGGGACAGGTCCTTATCTCACTCACCAAACCGTATGTTTAGGAAATACTTTCTATGTACCTGTTCAACTCAGCTTCAATCGTTTCATCAAGAACCGGGGCCTGGTATTCCTGAAGCACTGTTTTACAGTATTCATGGGCCCGCTGTGCAGTATCGGTTAACTCTTTTACTCCGGCATAATTTTCCCTGGCGCTGATTGTCGGGATGCGCATTTCTTTCATATGTGTGAAGGTATGCTCATCAGCAATAAAGTTCCCTCCACCGCCAACTTTTAATATCGTGTTCACAGCAAGGGTATCTTCGTTAATTGGGAAGCCCTGGCCGAAGGATTTAGCCATGCCGAGCATTTCGTCGTCGATCATAAATTTTTCATAGGACATTGTCATATAGTTTTCCAGTAAGCCTGCCGAGTGCAGCATGAAATTTATGCCACTTATAATGCTGGTCAAAAGTACCATCATTGATTCGAATCCACTCTGGCTGTCGGGTATCAGGGCATCGGTTAAAGAGCCACCGCCACGGGAAGGCAAGCCGTAAAAACGGGCCAACTGGGCAATTACTGAAAACATTTTTACCGATTCAGGGCTGCCTATAGCCAGGTTACCAGTCCTCAGATCAACAATACTCGAGGCCGATCCAAAGACAACAGGGGTGCCCGGGTTAATCAATTGAGCCAAAACTATCCCGGAGAGAACTTCAGCAGCCTGCTGGACGAGGGACCCGGCCAGGGTTACAGCCGATGTTGTTCCGGTCATCGCCAGGGCGGCAATTATGACAGGCTGATTGTTTCGGGCATATACCATCAGGGCATCGAGCATTCGCGGATCAAACTGCAGGGGACTGTTTGTATTGATTAGTGAAATCAGGGCGGGATTTTTCCTGACATTGTCAACCCCACCCAAAACAATGCCGGCCATTTCAAGACTTTCCCGGGCTTTTTTGCCACCCATTGCACTGCCCATCAGGCATTTATCGGTGTATTTTACTGAAGCGTAAAGCATTTTTGCATGCCTGATTTTATCTTCGATATCATTCGGCTCTACCAGGACGCCGCCTACAACATCGAGATTTTCACTGTTACCGGCAAGTTTTGTAAAAGCCAGGTAGTCGTCGTAAGTTGCATTCCTTCTCTCGTTTTGAACATAATCCATAACGTAAGGTGATCCATAGCCCGGCGCATGCACGGTATTGCTACCGCCGATAACTACATTGTTCTCCGGGTTCCTGGCATGCAGGGTAAATTCGGCGGGGGCCAGGGCAATCTGCTCCATAACCATTTCAGGTGGAAAGAAAACATTTTCACCTTCCACCCGGGCGCCGCCTTTTTTCAGGATATCCCTTGCTTCCTGTGAGTGAAATTCTATGCCGTTTTTTTCTAGCACAGTAAGGATGTCCTGGTGAATCTTTTCCAGTTCGCCTTCTTCCAGGTAATTCATTGCTTTTAACGCACGGCTGATCATTTTTTCACCCTCCCGTAAGCACGCAATTTTAAGCTTAACAACTTTGAAGCTATAGTTTTCAGACCGATAGCTAAATTAATTTATCGGCCCGTGCTGCTTTCAGGTAATTCATGGCGTAGGGATCAAGATTGAGTATTACTTCGGCGGCTTTTACCAGGCTCATTTTCTTCTTATCCAGGGGGTCGACAATTGCCGAATCCATACCCCGGCCCATGGCCAGGACTATGAATGCCTGGTTCAGCAAGGCGCGATGCGGCAGGCCGAAAGAAATATTGCTCAATCCGCAGGTGATATGGGCTCCGGAGCCAAGGGCGGTAATTTTTTCAATTGCATCAAGCGCCTGGGGGCCATATTCCCCGTTAACACTGACCGGTTTGATCAACGGATCAAGAAACACTTTGGTCAGATCGATACCGTCTTTATCAAGATCATCGAGAAGCTTTTTCGCAACCTCCAGGCGATCATCGGCAGTTTCAGGCATGCCTTCATCGCTCATGCAGAGGGCCACAACCTCGGATCCTGACTCTTTTACCAGGGGAACTACATCCTTGTAACGTTCTTTTTCAGCGCTGATCGAGTTAATCATCGGCACTCCTTTATGAACTTTAAGCGCCGCTGCAAGAGCTTTGGGGTCAGGACTATCCAGCGCCAGGGGCTTGCTGACAACCTCCTGGCACTTTTCAACCAACCAGACTAAATGCTTTGCTTCATCATGAACGTAAGCCCCGGCATTTACGTCAATAAAATCTGCACCTGCTTCTTCCTGCCGGAGAGCCAGATCCTGGATATATTTAACATCCTGATCATCGATTGCTTTTTTAATTGCTTTCCGGGTTGAGTTAATTAATTCGCCAATAATAATCATTTTCATGCTTACCGGATTTAATATTACCGGTAACTAAACCTCCTCACTATAAATTATTTATCGCTCCATGGCCTGCCAACAGCCGATATTTCAATAGTGCTTTCAATAAAAAGTTTTTGCTCAAGATTATCATCATCAGCTGAAGCCGATAGCTTGCTGTACCTGTCCTGGCGCTCAACCATCGTTTCAATATCTGATGCGCCTGCTTCAACAGCCTGTTCGTAAACGTACTTTTGGCCTTCCTTGCAGGCATATTCTATCGCTTCTTCAAAAATCATAAAAAACTCTCTCTTCTGCGGGGTATGGACCAGGAATCCACCGCCTTCACCGGGTTTAACCAGAATTGTAATTCTTTCCACGGCTTTACCGCTAACTGTACCGACGGCATTTGCAACTTCGGCAAATTGGGGAAGATATAGCTCCATGTCCAATCTTTCAGCCAGTTCCGGAAAATATGAATCCACAGGAGCGCCAACAGCCACCATCGGATTATTTAAGCCTGCAGAAAAATGGACCTGCCGTTGATCCTCTTCACCGCCTGCCCGGCTTAGGATTTTTCTTAATATATAGGTACCACCCTCTTCATCAAACAGGGAAAACTTTGCTCCCTCCTCCATCAAGAGGCGGTCAATTGTCAGCCCGGCTAACTTAAAATAGATCTCTTCCAACACAATGTTTACAAATTCTTCTGCGGTAACACCATAGCGCCTGGCCAGCATTGCTGTTCCTAATTCTGCCGCCCGTTTTTCCCACAGCCCGAGTTTCCCATTTACATGCAATATATCAGTCGGTGTTAATGAAGCACGGTGGACAGAGGCAACATTAACCAGCCGGTGCCATGGTAAAAGATCTATTTCTTTCTTAAGCTTTTTACCGATATAATGCAGCGTGTGGGGACCTTCCTTAATCAGGTCTATAATCTGTTGTTCGGTTGGGGTTAACTTTACATTAAGCGGATCCCTGATATAAGTCAGGATAGTTGCAGGATGAGTATCCATTGATGAGTAATCAATCGGCCTGATCTCCTGCAGTTCTTCAACCAGGTAGGGATATTGTGCCGCAATCCAGGACAGCGGAAATACCCTCTGAGGGCCTATCGACAGTACCGCATTCTTTGAAACCTGGACCAGGCTGTCTCCCCCCAGTCCGATAGTTGTAATATGTGCTGCCTTAACCCTGGTTAACCATCCGCCAACCATTGCACCTTCCTGATTAAGCGAAGGACGCCCGTCGTAGAGCACGGCAACATCAGTGGTAGTGCCGCCCATATCGATGACTAGCCCCTCCTGTACGCCTGTCAGAGTCAGGGCTCCGATAATACTTGCTGCCGGGCCGGATAAAATAGTTTCAATCGGTTTCTCCCGGGCCATAGCTTCACTGATCAGGCTTCCGTCACCGCGAACCACCATCAGAGGAGCTTCAATTTTCAACCGCTCCATGCCCTGTTTAACCGAATCCATTAGATTGGTAATCAGGGGCATTAAGCGGGCATTTAATACAGCTGTTACCGTCCGTTCATGCATACCAAGATCAGTGCTGAGCTGGTGTGCGGCAACAACAGGGTATCCTGTTAGCTTGCGAATCAGTTCGGATATCTGTATTTCCTGGATCGGGTTACGAACGCTAAGGTAGCCTGAAACAGCAAATGCATCGACTTGATCTTGCATTTCCAGGATTGCTTCTTCGGCAGCGGCCAGATCAAGTTCTTTTGTAATCCGTCCCTTGATGTTACATCCTCCGGCTATAGAAGCAAAGTAGGGAGTAGGCAGGCCCTGATGGGGCTCGAACCCAATCTGGATCAGGCCTACCTCAGCTCCCTGGCCTTCAACGATGGCATTGGTGGCAAGAGTTGTCGATAGCGAAACCATCTTGATCTGTCCGATATCGAACTGCTTGTTGCCCTTGATCTTAAGTTCATCAAGCAGGTTATCGAGGCAGCGGTTTATGGCAAGTGTTAGGTTATGCCGTGTTGTTTCTGCTTTTGTTGAAGCTTCCACCGTTTTGGAATCGAGGTTAAAAATAACCCCATCGGTAAAAGTCCCACCTGTATCGATTCCAAGTGCTAAGTTCGCCATATTCAATACCACCAGTTAGAGAAGGCTTATTTTTTGTTCAGTTTCGATTCTGCATTGGCAATGATATCCGTAATCTTCTGCTGGACATCTTTTGGCAGAGGCTCAGGCTCATAGTTCTCAAGGATATCGATTACTTTTTCGTTGGCTCTATCGAAGAGCGTTTTGCTGCCTTCCGCAACCCAGTTCTCGTATACCTGCCTCTGGAACATATCGGGATACCAGGTTTCTTTCCTGAAGTTATTCATGGTGTGTTCTTCGCCCAGGAAATGTCCGCCGGGGCCGACTTTGTCGATTACGTCCAGAGCCAGGGTTTCCTGGTTAAC
>SKPH01000049.1 GCA_007119615.1 Syntrophomonadaceae bacterium
CAGCAGAAACCAGCCGGCCAGTCCAAGCCCGAAAAGAAGTATTAGATCACTGAGAACCTGAATAAACATGACCTGATTATATCATTAAAACAATAACCTCCAAGGGTTGTTATTACTGCAGATCAAGCAGTTTAATCTTTCTACCGCGTTGGTCCGGTTATTTTACGATCCGGTCGTAATTGACGGGTTTTTTTACGCTTCCGGGCTGAATACCCGAAGTGGGGTATCTGCTTTCAGTCATCATAATTATTTCGATGTTTTAAGGTATTCCAGATTCTAACGAGGACAACAATTCGCACTTTATCGCTTCTCAACGTTAAAATATGTCGCATTATTCTGAATGTCAAGCTAGATATAATATCCCATGGATCTTTCCAATTTTCGGTCAAATCAAATTAAATGAATATGATATAATAATCATTGTCCGGATTATTGTTGGCCGGAAGAGAGGCAGGATTTACCTGTAAATGTTTCCTCTGCGCGATACAATAACTTATCATGGCGCTACCCTGGCTACCATCGGCCTGATTATACTTAACTTCATTGCTTTCTTCTACCAGGCAACTGTCGGAGTCGAAGTTTTCCCCGAGATTTTTAATACTTTCGGTTTTATTCCCCATTCTTTTTTCCAGAACCCTGCCAGTGAATTCTGGACCATATTTACAAGTATGTTTGTACACGGTTCACTGATTCATTTGATTAGCAATGTTTGGTTTCTATGGGTATTCGGGCCGGCAGTGGAGGGCCGGATCGGGTTTTTTAAGTTCATGCTTTTATATCTGCTTGCCGGTGTCGCCGCCGCCCTGGTGCAGGGTTTTTCTCTCCCCGAGAGCACCATTCCCATGGTCGGCGCTTCAGGAGCTGTCTCCGGCATTCTCGGGTCCTACCTGATCCTTTTTCCCAGGGCTCGTGTATTAACGGTCATTCTCCCTTTCATCTTCTTTTTTTTCTGGCTGCCCGCGCCGATTTACCTGGGTTACTGGATCTTAATCCAGTTTGTTTATGTTTTCCTCGATGTGGCCGGGGTTGCCTGGTGGGCTCATATCGGAGGTTTCATTCTCGGACTGGCAGTGATATTGTTCATGCAGCCCAAGAGAAATTACCGTGCCGATCCCTACTGGGAATGCTGGCGTGATTACTGCTGATTATGCAGACAAAGTCAAAGGCAAAAGCATGTGTCAGAGATCCGTTTTACCTGACACGGCAATCAGCCTCAATCATAAATGTAAGCAGAAATTTAAATGTGCCGGGGGTCTTCTTCCCGGTGCATGCGAGGAGGTTTCTCTATGGATAATATCTTTCAGTATTTCTGGCTTTTTATAATAATTATGGCCCTGACGCCTTATATCCAGCAGCAGATACTGCGCTCCGCCCGCACCCGTAAAATTGTCGAGCTCGAACGCAAGCGCGGAAGCCGTGTAATTACCCTGCTTCACCGTCAGGAGGCTTTGAGCCTGCTCGGAATACCGATCACCCGTTTTATCACTATTGAAGATTCTGAACAGGTTCTTACGGCCATCCGCCTCACTGATAAGGATGTCCCTATTGATTTGATCGTTCACACTCCGGGCGGCCTGGTCCTTGCTTCTGAGCAGATTGCCGAAGCGCTCCTGCGCCACCCGGGCAAAGTGACCGTCTTTGTACCCCACTATACAATGTCCGGCGGTGCTTTAATTGCAATGGCAGCCGACGAATTGGTCATGGATGAAAATGCCGTTATGGGCCCGCTTGATCCACAACTGGGCCAGTACCCCGCGGCCTCGCTGATCAAGGTTCTCGAAGCAAAAGAAATGAAGGATATCGATGACCAGACAGTTATCCTGGCCGATGTCGCCGTCAAGGCCTTGCACCAGATTAAAGACACAGTTAAATGCCTGCTTGCCAAACATATGGATAGCGATCAAGCTGAAAAAACGGCTCATAAATTAACCCAGGGAACCTGGACCCATGACTATCCGATAAATGTCCAGCAGATTGCCGAGATGGGTTTTAAAGTTAATACCGATATGCCTTCCGAAATCTACAGCCTGATGAGCATGTACCCGCAGCCCCGCACGGCCCGGCCCAGTGTTGAATACAGTCCAGGCCCTGTTTATCCATCGAGCCCGAAAGATAAATAAGAAAAGGTCTATGGTAAAATGTCCGATAAAATTGATCTTTCAAAAATGGAAAAGAAAATAATCATCCGTAATGTTGAAGAAATAGATATCGATGATATCGTAAAGCTGAGCAAGATCTGTTTTCCCAAAATGGAACCATGGACCGGGGAGCACTTAAAGAGCCATATTGAAATATTCCCTGAGGGGCAGATATGCGTTGAATACGAGGGTCGGATTATCGGTGCATCCTCCAGTCTGATTATCGATTTTAACGAGTATGAGGATCGTCACACCTATGATGAAATCACCGATAATGGTTACATTACCAACCACGATCCCGATGGTATGCATCTTTACGGAATTGCTATCATGGTACATCCAGATTTCCGCCGTCTGCATATCGGGACCCGTATTTATGAAGCGCGCAAAGAACTGGTTCAGAGGCTTAACTTAAAAAGTTTTCTGGTCGGCGGCCGGATTCCCTTTTACCATAAATATGCCGACCGGATGACGGCTACCGAATACGTTCAGCAGGTAATCCAGCAAAAAATATACGATCCTGTTCTCAGCTTCCAGCTGGTTAACGGTTTCAAGCTTAAATGGGTTAATCCCCACTACCTCTCCGATGATCAAGCTTCAATGAGATACGCAGTTCTGCTGGAGTGGAGTAATGTTGACTATCTGCCGAGTTCCAAACGGCTATATCTTCGCGCCTTCCCCGTGCGCATCTGTGCCGTTCAGTACATGCTAAAAAAAATAGACTCATTTGCAGAATTTGCCAGCCAGTGTGAATATTTTGTCGATGTTGCCGCCCTGGATAAATCTGATTTTGTCGTTTTTCCCGAAACCTTCACCATGCAGTTACTCTCATTTCTCGAAGAAAGTGTTCCCAGCCTGCAGGTCCGGCGCCTGGCAGAGTTTACCGAGCAGTATATTGAACTGTTCAGTACTCTTGCTGTAAAGCACAATGTAAATATCATCGGAGGTTCTCATTTTGTTGAAGAAAATGAACTTATTTATAATGTCAGCTATCTCTTCCGTCGCGACGGAACGATCGACCGACAGTATAAACTGCATATTACCCCTGATGAGAAAACCTGGTGGGCTATTCAACCCGGAAGCGAGCTAAAAATATTCGATACAGATTGTGGCAAAATTGCAATCCTGATCTGTTACGATATTCAGTTTCCTGAACTATCCCGTCTCGCCGTTGATCGCGGTGCCCGGATCATCTTCACTCCTTTCTGCACCGACGATCGGCAGGGCTACCTGCGAGTTCGATACTGTGCCCAGGCCCGCGCTGTTGAAAATGAGATCTATACTGTGATCTCAGGCGCAGTCGGCAACTTAACCCACGTACCGCGAACCGATACCATGTATTCTCAGTCGGGCATTTTTTCCCCCTCAGACTATACTTTCTCTCGTGACGGTATTGTTGGTGAATGCAGCGCCAATATTGAAACAATCGTTATCGGCGAAATAGACCTCGAAATTCTCCGCCGCAACCGGATTACAGGTACGGTTACCCAGCTTAAGGATCGTCGGAAAGATCTCTACAGGATCGTTGAACTCAAATCGGAGAATAAGGAAAGAAATTGAATTTAGAACGATGATTTAAGTGATTCGGAATTTTGGGGAGACAGTTTAACTTTGAAAATCCTGAACAGAAAAGCTGGCTATTATGGAAGCGCTACTTTAGGAATTTGCACCTGCAGAGATTGTTTCGCCGTCTTTTTCCGTTGGCCCGGGAAAATACAAGCTGATATTACACTGTTCCGTTTTCCTGCCAAAGAGAGCACTGAAGACATCTTCCTGCCGGCAAGTTTGAGGTCCAGGCCACCATCGCCAACTCTAATTGTTCTTCCGTTGTTTAGGAACACCCTGGTCTATAAATGTGACTGCACAGGACATTACCAGGGGTCTGGAGGAACAGAGGTTGAATTTAACAAGATCTTCTATAATGAACATACTTTCCGATTTGAAACCGGTTTCAAAGGAGATTCCTTTTTTCAGGGCCGGACCCTGCACGTTATTGGTTGTTTTATTATTGTCATGCAGGCTCAGTATGAGGGTTAAAAACCGCCGGGATTGTGGAGGAAGTTTAAGATTCCTAAACATATTGTTGCTGCTAAAATTAAGGTTTTCTGTCCCTGGAATATTAGATATAATAAGCAGGTGCGGAGATTTCAGATCGGGGTGGATAGATGAACGAGATTTTAAAGGTAACTTTGGTCGGACTTGGAGCCGGAGTAATCGGCACCGGATCAGGGGCAATAATCGCTTTGTTTGTAAAAAATCCGAGCAAAGGCCTGCTTGGTTTTATCCTGGGATTTGCCGGGGGGATAATGCTGGCTATAGTGCTTACCGATTTGCTGCCTGAGGCGATAGAAGCCGGAAGTTTTTTCATAGCCTTTATCGGCCTGCTGATGGGGGCCATTCTTATTCTTGTTCTTGATCTGAAATTGCCTCATTTCCATTTTTTTGAAACAACAGAAGAGCTGGCCCGCTACATTCGAACCGGCACTATCCTCGGCCTTGGGATTGCCATGCACAACTTGCCCGAAGGGATTGCTATCGGAGCCAGTTATGTTGCTTCGCCTGCTCTCGGTTTTACCCTGGCTTTTACTATTGCCCTGCATAATATCCCGGAGGGCATTGCCATGGCCTGCCCGCTTTGCGCCGGAGGGATGCGTCTGCGCTGGATACTTTTTTATACGGCTATGGCCGGTTTGCCGATGGGCCTGGGAGCATTTCTGGGCTCCAGTCTGGGCGCTATTTCTTCACTGGTCCTGTCTCTGTCCCTCGGTTTTGCCGCCGGGGCTATGCTCTATATTATTTTCGGCGAACTTATCCCCGGTGCCCAGAATGCAGGCGGCGGGCATGCCGGAACTTTTGGTGCGGTGTTCGGTACCATCGCTGGGGTCCTGCTTCTGTCGGTAATCTAATCATTTGATATTATGATCCCGGGCATAGTGAATTAATCTCGATTCGGGGCAGCCTTATTTAAGGCATTATGACTCAATTGATGATCGTGGAGATTATTGAAGGTGCTGTTTATTATAAAGGTAAAACCTTGTTAAGGAGCTGATACTAAATGGACAAACAGAATAGAGGTAAAACAAACCGCTTGATCCATGAAAAGTCGCCTTACCTCCTGCAGCATGCCTATAACCCTGTTGATTGGTTCCCCTGGGGTGATGAAGCATTCGAAAAAGCTAAAGCTGAAAAAAAGCCAATATTCCTGAGTATAGGATATTCTACCTGTCATTGGTGTCATGTAATGGAAGCAGATTCCTTTGAAGACCAGGAAGTCGCAGATCTGCTCAATGAGAAATATGTGCCGGTAAAGGTAGACCGGGAAGAGCGTCCCGATCTTGATCAGATCTATATGGCTGCCTGCCAGGCTCTGACAGGACAGGGAGGCTGGCCCCTAACCGTATTTTTGACCCCCGATAAGAAACCTTTTTATGCTGGAACCTTTTTCCCGAAGAGATCCCAATATGGAATTAGCGGCCTGATCGACATCCTGACCAGGCTGAGCGAGTTTTGGCTGGAAGATCGTGAGAAAATAGAAAAAGCCGGAGATGAATTGATAGCGGCACTGCAGGGGCTGTCGCGGGATACCGGAAGCAAAGAGGCGGACAAGCTTCGTGAACTTCCGGGAACCGGACTGCTTGACCGTGCCTGTAACCATCTGAAAGGCAGTTATGATCAAAAGTATGGCGGGTTTGGTGAAGCGCCGAAGTTTCCGGCTCCACACCAGCTGTTTTTTCTTTTACGCTGCTGGAACCGCAATGAAGATAAAGAAGCCCTGGAAATGGTTGTGAGTACCCTGCGCTCAATGCACCGGGGAGGCATTTTTGACCAGTTGGGTTACGGAATTCACCGTTACTCCGTTGACAGCAAATGGCTGGTGCCCCACTTTGAAAAGATGTTATACGATCAGGCCCTGGTGATCCTGGCAGCGTTGGAAGCCCACAGCGCATCAGGTGAAGGAGAGATGGCCGAACTGGCGCGTAAGATAATAACTTATGTGACGACAGAACTTGCATCCCCTGAAGGTGCTTTTTTTGCTGCCGAAGATGCCGATAGCGAAGGGGAGGAAGGAACCTTCTATGTCTGGCGGCTGGAGGAATTAATCGATGCGCTTGGTGAGGAGCGGGGCAGGCTGGCTGCAGAATATTACGGTGCAACGGATAGAGGTAATTTCGAGAGCGGGAAAAATATTCTGCACCGGGTAGCAGACGATGAAGCATTTGCTGCTTCCAGGAGAATGAGCCCGGCTGAACTGGTAAAAAAACTTGAAGGAATACGCATATCACTGCTTGAAGTGAGAAGCCGCCGTGAAAGGCCTTTTCGCGATGATAAAATAATCACCTCCTGGAATGGCCTGATTATTGCAGCCCTGGCCCGCGCCTCTTCCGTGCTGGAGGAGCCGGAATATTTAAATGCGGCGAAGCGCGCAGTCTCATTTATAACGGAAAAAATGATTTCAACTGACGGGCGTCTCTTAAGAAGATACCGTGAAGGTGAAGCCGCTATCGATGCGTTTCTTGACGATTATGCCAACCTGGCCTGGGGTTGTTTGGAGATTTACAAAAGCGGCCGGGAGCGCAGTTATCTTGAATCGGCCGAACGCCTTACCCGTGAAATGCTTGAGCATTTTGAAGACGATAACGATGTTTTGCGTTACAGCGCAACAGGTGAAGGTCCGGAAGGTTTTGCGTTCGAGGCGGAAGCCTCCGATAGTGCAACGCCATCAGGAGTATCGGTGGCGGCAATGAACCTGCTGCAGCTGGGAAAGCTGCTGCTTGAAGAGGAGCTGGCTAACAAAGGGAAAAACCTGATCAAGGCTCAACAGGATAAACTCGAGCGCTTTCCGGGCAGTTTTGCATACCTGTTAACTGCTCTTGATTATGCCCATTCAGCTAATGTCGGGCGGTTTTATTGCAGTCCCGACGGGAACTGCGAAATGGAATGATTTTTCTTAAACCGCCCCTGGGATCTTCAACATCACCCCGGTAGCGCGGAATGATATGAATATGAAAATGAAAAACTGTCTGGCCGGCTTCCCTGCCAACGTTGGCCCCGATATTATAAGCGTCGGGGCGATACTTTTTATCAAGGTATAGCCTTACCTTAAAAATAAGACGGATGATGGCGTAATGCTCTTCCGGTGAGGTGTCAAAATAAGTTTCCACATGGCGTTTCGGGATAACCAGAGTGTGGCCCTTACTGGCAGGGCAGGCATCATAAAATGCAAGGGCCAACTCATTTTCTGCGATGATTTCCAGGGAATCTTTGTTGCAGAAAACACATTCTTTCATCGATAATCCTCCTGATTAATAGATCATTATTGAAAATTTCTTTATTTTATCATAACATAAGCACAGCCCCGTTTGAACCGCCCGCCGCCGGAAGGCAGGATAACCATAGTTTTGTGGTGAACTGTTTCAGGGTAGTTAATCTCGGGTTGAGTCTCCTGGAGGGAGGGCTCCGGGCTTGGAAAAACTAAGCAACTCTGAACGCTTTTTAAATGCTTTTTCTGCCATTGAACATGAAATGGAGAGGATTCTTGACTTAAAAACTCACAGACGATTTTTCGAGCTGGTTGAAAAGAGCGCCCGGGTTAATCCTGTAATCGACAGGTTTCGCTTTGATTTAAAGGAATATGGCGAATTACGAAACGCTATTGTTCATGATCGGGCCGGAAACATAGTTATAGCTGAGCCAAATGATGAAGCAGTGATTCAAATTGAGCGGATCGCCCGTTTACTTTTAGAGCCTCCGAGGGTAGCACCGTTATTTTTAAAAGATGTGCTGACTTTATCGGTCAATCACCCTGTATCGCGGGCGATCAGGGATTTTGGGCGGATGTCTTATACCCAGGCCCCGGTTCTCGATGACGGAGAAATGATCGGCCTCTTAACTTCAAATATGATTGTGAAATGGATGGGATTAAGTCTGGCTGACAATTCATTTGATATAGACAGCGTAACTCTGCTGGATGTTATAAACACTGTGGGCCACGAAGGGAATTACGAGTTTGTATCGGTAAATAAATCACTGTTTGATATCCCCGATTTATTCTACCAGTGGCAGAACCAGGGGAAAAAGCTGGAAGCGGTTTTGATCACACAGAATGGGGAAGCTGATGAGCCTCTTCTGGGAATTATAACTAATCGCGATTTGCCCCAGATTCACAGGGAACTGGGTAAAAACAGTTACGCGCAGGACGGTTCTTCCTAAAAACTGTTTTTACATCTGCCGGATAATGTAGTAAGCTGGACTAACTGTTCCTGATGGAAGTGGAGGGTGTCTGGAGATTATGTTCTGGAAATGCTGCCATATTTTAATTTTTATCGGTATATGTCTACTTCTGCCATTTATGCTATATGTTACAGAAGGTGGGACAGCGGGAACAGCTCCAGCTCTAATAGATGGCGGCGGTTTTACCGACCCGGACATCCGGGAAGAAGTGATAAACTTTCACGCCCTGATCTATGTACAGGGCAACGATCAGGTTCCCATGCCCGGGCTTAAAAGTGAGCTAAAGCCTGAGCCTGAACCTGAGCCTGAACCTGAGCCTGAACCTGAACCTGAGCCTGAAACTGCGTCTTCTTCGCAGACAGCGGTACAGGCTTCTTCTCAGTCGGGTTCTTCCGGCAGTTCATCGGGGCTCAGTCAGAAAGAACATGAAATGTTGAACTATCTAAACAGTGCAAGGAAAAATGCAGGTCTTTCATCACTGGAGGTTTGTGGCCAACTGACTGCTGCAGCCCGGGCTAAAAGCAGGGATATGGTTGAGAAAAATTACTTTAGTCACACTTCACCGACTTATGGCGGTCTCGGAGGATTGCTCAGCCGGTTCAACATTGATTACCGTTCTGCAGGCGAAAACCTGGCTATGAATTCCAACGGCAGTGTCAGCGCCGCCCATAATTCCCTGATGGGTTCACCGGGTCACAGAGATAACATTCTGAACCGTAACTATCGTTATGTCGGAATCGGCATTCACGTCAAAAGCGACGGAAGCCACTACTATACACAACTTTTTGTCGGCCGGTGACCAGCCCGCCAGTCCAATAAATAATCAGAACCACTTCGTTTTGGCACTTTGAAACAGGCTGCCTGGTTTACCCGATGATGTGCAATTACAGGAGGTTTCCGGATGCTAAGATATATAATTTTGACAGCAGCAGTTTTGACAACATTAGCTGCTACTGTGGGTGCCCAGTTCGAAGAGGAACAGTTTGAACCGGTACATTTCGAGGAAGAACATTTCTACCGGGCCCGGGTATTGGAAGTTCACGAAACCAGTGCGGATGAACATGATTACTACACAATCATTGAACAGGAAGTGCTTGTCCGGCTGACAAGCGGCCCATACAGGGGAGAAACAATAACCATTACAAACACTTATTTTGCCGGAGATCCTGTTTATGATTTTTTTATTGAGGAGGGCCAGGAAGTAATCGTAGTTGCTCTTGGCGAGGAGGGCAATTTTGAACAGGCCTTTGTCCAGGATCTGGCCCGGGATCGCGGAGTTTACTACCTGATTGCCGTATTTTTGATCGGCCTGCTTGTAGTGGGCAGGATGAAGGGCGTAAAGACAATTATTACCCTTGCAGTCACGATTCTGTTGATTTTCAGATTTTTGTTGCCAATGCTTTTGGCCGGCTACAGCCCGATTTTCCTGGCAGTAGTTACAGCCTGCCTGGCAATTACTTTTACCCTCTTAGTAATCGGAGGCCTCAACATGAAGTCGCTGGTTGCAATCCTCGGTACAGTAACCGGTGTTATAGTGGCCGGGTTAATGGCTTTCTGGGCTGGCAGTCTGGCCCGGTTGACCGGATTCGGCACTCAGGAGGCGCAGATGCTCTACTTCATGGACCAATCAATCGATTTTCGCGGGCTCCTCTTTGCCGGTATAATCATCGGTTCACTCGGCGCGATCATCGACATCGGGATGTCGGTTGCCTCGGCGGCATCAGAAATCAGGCAGGCCAACCCCTACATTCA
>SKPH01000050.1 GCA_007119615.1 Syntrophomonadaceae bacterium
CTTATTCCTTAGAGCGCTTCTTTAAGCAGGTCTACCTTATCCAGCCTTTCCCAGGGCAGGTCTAGTTCAGGGCGGCCGAAATGTCCATATGCCGCTACCTGCTGGTAAATTGGACGGCGCAGACCGAGATTCTCGATAATTGCAGCCGGCCGAAGGTCAAAATGCTTGCAGATTAAGTCTTCGATAACCGGGACAGGCAATTTTTCGGTGCCGAAGGTTTCCACCATTACGGAAACAGGATGGGCAACTCCAATGGCATAAGCTACCTGCAGCTGGCACTTGGAGGCCAGACCAGCGGCAACGACGTTTTTCGCCGCATACCGTGCGGCATATGATGCCGAGCGATCAACCTTCGTCGGGTCTTTCCCCGAAAAGGCCCCTCCGCCATGGGCGGCGTAGCCGCCGTAGGTATCGACAATAATTTTACGCCCGGTCAAACCGGCATCACCCTGCGGCCCCCCGATCACAAAACGGCCGGTTGGATTGATCAGAAAACGGGTCTCCGGCAATATCAGCTCCTGCGGGACAATCTTACGGACAACATGCTCAATTAAATCCTCTTCGATTTGCTCCAAAGCAACCGATTCACTGTGCTGGGTCGAGATGACAATAGTCTGTACATGTGAAGGTTTTCCGTCACAATAAGCCAGGCTGACCTGGGTTTTACCGTCAGGCCGCAGGTAATCGAGCGTTTCATTCTTGCGCACAGCAGCCAGCTGCTGGGCTAATTTATGGGCCAGCGAGATCGGCAGGGGCATCAATTCCGGGGTCTCTTCACAGGCAAAACCGAACATTAAACCCTGGTCGCCGGCACCGACTGAATCGTAGTTTTCAGCTTTCATTCCTCCCCTGGTTTCAAGAGCTTTGTTAACTCCCTGGGCAATATCGGGAGACTGCTCATCTATCGAACTCAGCACTGCGCAGGTGTCACCGTCGAAACCATATTTTGCCCTGGTATAACCGATCTCCTTAACCTTATCCCTGACCAGCTTTGGAATGTCGACATAAGTTTCAGTTGTTATTTCACCACAAACCATCACCAGACCTGTAGTAACCATAGTTTCAGCTGCAACGCGTCCCTGGGGATCATCTTTCATAATCGCATCAAGAATAGCATCGGAAATCTGATCTGCCAGCTTATCCGGATGGCCCTCAGTTACTGATTCTGAAGTAAATAGATAGTTGTTTTGGTGCACTTATTGTTCCTCCTTATTGGTTTTTATTAATAGTTACCCGCCATTACCCCTTCCGGCCGCTCCGGTTGAGACGACCTTTTAAACGTAAAAAGCCCCTTCGATTCAAGAGGCCTTCATGGCACCCCTCATCTCCCGGGTCGGATTGACCGCCCCGCAGCAATTGGCACCGTAATTTTAAATCCGGTTGCCGGGATTCATCGGGGCTGTCCCTCCTCCGCTCTGGATAAGAGTAACTATATTAAATTATAGTAATATATTATATGAAAATATATGAGAAGTCAATTTTTAAGCTCATCGCGGGAAGCGATTGCAAATAACAGCTCGCCCGAAGCAACTAGTTTTCCATTTACCCTTGCCTCAGCGTCACCCTTGCCCATGTTGCTGCGCATCGCTTTTATTGAAACTTTCAGCTCAAGCTGATCGCCGGGTCTTACTATTTTTCTAAAACGAAATTTATCGATACCCATGAATAGAGCCAGCTTATTTTCATTGCCGGCCAGGCTAAGGACTGCTACCCCTCCGACCTGGGCCAGGGCTTCTACAATCAAGACCCCGGGCATAATCGGCTCTCCGGGAAAGTGCCCCTGGAAATAGGGTTCGTTGATCGTTACATTTTTTAATCCCGTCGCTTTTTCACCGGGAACCAGTTCGGTAATCCTGTCGACCAGCAGGAAAGGATAGCGGTGAGGCAGCACGGATAGTATTTTTTTTATATCTAAATGCTCGCCGGTCATTATTATTGAGCCCCTTTCAAGGATTGAAATTATGGAAAAATCTCTGAAGCAACTTGATCGTTGAAGATCTATATTAAACTTACTGCCTCGCCGGTTCCCCGGCTTTGGTTAAGTGCAGTTTTTAGTTTTCATTTTCCCACGCTCTTTGCAGAACTGAGGTAACTTTTCTGTCGCTGACCTGGTCAAAAAGTTGATAAAATTGGCCTACCGCAGCAAAATGTGCGGGGGCTTCCAGGTAGACCAGCTGATCTACTTCGCTTTCGAACCGCTTCAAAGTTTCAGGTGGTCCTACCGGAACGGCCAGAACCAATTTTGATGGCTTTTTTTCCTGCAGGCTGCGCAGGGCGGCCAGCAGGGTATAGCCGGTAGCAACTCCGTCATCAATCAGAATCACCAGGCGATTGTCCACTGCCGGTAGCGGGCGGTCGCCGCGGTAGATTTTGAGGCGCCGTTTAATTTCTTTCTGCTCTTCTTCTGCAGCCTTGTTAATGTAATCTTCACCGGCTCCTACCCGGGAAACCATCTTATCGTTAAGCATAACATACCCATCCACGCTAACCGCACCGATAGCCAGTTCAGGCTGGTTGGGGGCCCCGATTTTACGGGTGATGATCAGATCCAGTTCTCCACCAAGCTTTTCCCAGACCGGTTCGGCTACTGTCACGCCTCCGCGTGGCACAGCCAGGATTAGCGGCTGCTTGCCCCGGTATTCTGTTAGCTTTTCAGTTAGTTTTTCACCTGCTGCTCTGCGATCTTTAAATAACATTAACGCTCCCTCCCGGACTATAGGATCAGGATTAAAGATCAAGAGACTTGAAAATTTCTTTTGAGGCCTTAACTGCTTCAGAATCATCAGGCAGTTTCAAAAGCGCCTGTCCCTTCAGGTCGTACTCTGAGACCAGGGAATCATGGGGCACCTGTCCAAACAGATCCAATCCGCAGTTAATAATTTCCTGTTCCAGCTGTTCTGAATCGCCTTCTCGGCTGCGGCCGATAACCAGGCCCATCCTGGAAACAGCAATCTGTACATTGTTGACAATATCCTTGACCCGGCCGGCCGAACGGATACCGCGGGCAGTAGAATCGCTGGTTACGAGCAGCAGATCGATATTCGGCAGCAGCCTTCTGCTGAGGTGTTCGAGTCCCGCCTCGTTATCGATAACCATGTAATCGTAATTTTTACTCAGCTTTTCCAGATACCTCTTCAATAAATCGTTCGGATAACAGTAGCAGCCAGGCCCCTGGGGATTACCCATTACGACCAGATCGTAGGCCTCTTCTTCAACCAGGGCTCTGCTCAGCCTGTATTCGATAAAGATATCTTTGGTCATTCCGGTAGGAACGGCATCCGGCTTTTTTGTGTCTTCCAGGATAGTGCCGATTGTTTCGATTACCTCCAGGCCCAAAGCCTCATTGAGGTTGGCGTTGGCGTCGGCATCGACGGCCAGGATACTTTTCCCTTTTTTTTCTTCGATCAGGTAGCGAATCAAGAGGGCCGCCAGTGTCGTTTTCCCCGTGCCGCCCTTACCGGCTATTGCAATGCGGGTTGTCATAGTTATTGCTTCCTCCTTTTTCTTGCTCTATAAGCGCCCGGTGAGTACTGTTTCCAGTTGGGCGATAGTACTGCAGGGCCACATTTCTACCTGTTTGCCAATTTCGCTTACTGAGCGGTAGTCGGGCCACCGGTCAACAGGGACAGGATTTAACCAGATAATCCGTTTGACACGATCTTTTAAGCTCCCGAGCTCCTTAACAGCCCGGTCAATAGCTACTGTTTTTGTATCGCTGACTACGATTACTGAGGTTTTGCCGTTTATTAGATCTGGGTATTTTTCCGCAATCTCGGCAAGCGCCAGGCCCAGGTTGGTTCCGCCACCCCAGTTACTGCTCCGGCGGATGATCCGATCTAACAGGTATTTTAAATCAGTGCGGCCTTGTAATTCGGGGGTAAGATTTTCCAGGTTATCGGAAAAGCTGAAGCAGGAAAGATTACGCACTGCTTCCTGTAATCCATAGAGAAACTGGATAACAAAAGTACTGTACTGCTTCATGGAAGCCGAAACATCACAAAGCAGGAGAATCTGCTGCCTGGAACGACGCTTCGGCTTATGCTTCAGGTTAAAAATAATCCCTCCGAAGCGCATATTGTCACGCATGGATTTGCGCAGGTCGAGAGGGCCGGTGCGCGAACCACTGCGCTGTCTTCTCAGGATTTGAACCGCAAGTTTACGGGACAACTTCTGTAAGAGCTGCTCGGCTGCAGGCATGTCGCTTATTTTTATCGCCTCTATGTCCATTTCACGCAGGCGCTGATCCAGATTGCCCGAATCAGATCCTGAGCCGGCTGCCGATCCATTGGAAGTTTTGCTGCCCTGTTCATTTTTCCGGGTTTTACAGTAGCGCAGGTGACTCTTTACCACCGTTTCAAGAAGGGGGCGGAAACGGGGTTCAACATTTTTACCTGTTTCTGTCCTCTGCACAAAATCCTGCAGGCGTACTCGCTGCTCCTGCGACAGCGAACTGTACTCCTGTAACTCTACGTCACTAAGCTGTAACGATTCACCTTTAAACTGCAGCTCACTGTTGGCCAGATCCATTCTCTGTTCAAGCTGCCGTTTATTTTGATCTGCTTCTTCAACCTTTTTCCGATGTGCCTCATAGGGCACGAAAAAGTTGTCGAAAAGGCGGTCAAACCGGGGTTGGTCGCTTCGTGCCTTGACCAGCGTCGCCTGAAGGGCAGCCTTAAACTGGTCACGTCGCAACAGATCAATCTTCGAAAGGGCATACAAGGCATCAAACATCTCCGTTGTACCGATTGGAAGTCCTTCACGGCGCAGCAGACCGGCAAACGTGGCTAAATTTTCTTCCAGGTGGCTTTCAGGGAGCTTCTCTTTTATTGACACCGGGAGATCTCACCGCCGTTACCGGACTGCCTGATAATCCGGTCAATTCCTTCCGGGCCGATTTCCCGGTCAAAATACTGCTGATCGGCGCGGGTCTTTAAGATCAGGTTAAGGGTAGAGGCAACCAGTTTACCGTCAAGCCGTTTGCGGTTCAGCGAAACCAGGGCTCTGGCCCAATCCAGGGTTTCAGCAATAGAAGGTTTCTTTCGAAGATCCTGCTGCTGACGAAGAACGGCAACCACACGGGCTGTTTCCCAGGCCAGGCCATCAGCGATTAAAGGCACTTTGGCCTTAATGATTTCAACCTCTTTTTCGACATCCGGGAAATCGAGGTATAGATACAGACAGCGCCGCTTCAGGCCGTCGGACAGCTCCCGTTCATTATTACTGGTCAGAACCACGACCGGAATATTTCTGGCCGTAATTGTTCCCAGTTCAGGAATGGAAACCTGAAAATCGGAAAGAACCTCGAATAGAAAAGCTTCAAATTCGGGGTCGCATTTATCTACTTCATCAATTAACAGAACAGCCGGTTCATCGGACTGGATCGCTTTAAGCAGGGGCCTTTCCAACAGGTAGTCGCTGGAGAAAAGATCTTCTTCCCGGATCTGCTTTTCCTCCAGGCTGCGGTTCATCTGGATTCTAAGCAGCTGGCGCTGGTAATTCCACTCATAGAGCGCTTTCGTCTCGTCCAATCCTTCATAGCACTGCAAACGAATTAAGTCGGCTTTCAATATTTCAGCAAGAACTTTGCCCATCTCGGTTTTCCCGACACCCGGGGCCCCTTCAATTAAAAGCGGTTTCTGCAGTTCAAGGGCTAAAAACACTGTCAGGGCAGTATTCTCACTGCAAATATAACCGGCCTGCTCAAATCTTTTTCTCAGTTCGGATAGCGTTATACTCATAGCCACAGTCATCTACTTTCCAGCTTATATTATTTATTCTCAATGTTTTAGTTAAAGCTTATTGCTTCTTTTTAAACCCTATTTAATGATACTACACTTGACTAAACCGGGCAAACTTTACCACAAAAATAGCTCGTTTTGCCGATTTGGCCTGTGATAAAATAGGGTTAAAAAGGGCCATGCCTGAATGGAGGGGATTATGATTAAAATAAACGGTCAGTCTGAAACAGGTAAAATTCAGTCGATCCTGATGAAAAGTCCGGCCAGGGCCTGGTTCGGCCAGGATAATGTAAAGCAGCAATGGAGACAATTGCATTACCCTGAAAAGCCTGATTTTGAAAAGGTATTGCAGGAGTACAACCAGTTTGCGGCAATCATCGAAAAAAATGTTGAAGATGTGTACTACCTGCCGGAGGATGATGTTACCAGCCTCGATTCAATTTACACTCATGATCCGGTAATTATTACGAGCAACGGGGCTATCCTCTGCCGGATGGGTAAAAAAGAGCGGGAAAGCGAGCCGGCAGTAGCTGGAAAGTACCTGAAAGAATTGGGCATTCCGATCCTAGGCGAGATCAAAGCGCCGGGCCTGCTGGAAGGGGGAGACCTGGTCTGGTTTGACGACGGTACAGCTGCCGTCGGTATCGGTTACCGTACGAACAAAGAAGGAGTTGCTCAATTGCGGAAGCTGGCCGGAAACCTGGTTAAAGAAATCGTTGAAGTTCCCCTGCCCCACGGTAACGGACCGGATGAATGCCTGCATCTGATGTCGTTGATTAGCCCAATCGACCGCGACCTGGCGGTGGTATATTCCCGCCTGATGGTAGTTCCGTTCCGTAATTTACTGATTGAAAAAGGAATTAAGTTAATCGAAGTGCCTGATGAAGAATACGGCAACTTCGCCACCAACGTCCTGGCTCTCGGCCCGCGCAAGTGCGTAATGATTGCCGGAAACCCGCGCACAAAAAAAGCTCTGGAAAATGAAGGAGCTACAGTCCTTGAATATCACGGCCAGGATGTTTCAATCAAGGGCGGGGGCGGGCCAACCTGCCTGACCAGACCCCTGCTGAGGAGATAGCTTATGCAGCCGGCTTGTTATGATCATAGCCCTGTTAATTGCAGTAAATAAACAAAACCAAACTAATCCAACTGTTCAAGAGCTACAGGCCAAATCTATCGAGGGGGGCAATTGCCCCCCTCGATTTGATCATATTGTTTGTCCCGGTATTAAAAACTGTAGCTTTCGCCCGGCGAAACGATTTCACAGCGGCTGCCCGTCTTTTCCTCTACTTTTTGCTTAAATTCCCCGGGGTCAACCTCTATTAACGGCCAGGTATTGTAATGGTAAGGGATCACCGTCTTCGCCTTCAGGAAAGTGGCGGCAACCACAGCATCGTCAATCCCCATTGTAAAGTTATCGCCTATCGGCAACAGGGCCAAGTCCAGGGGATCAAGCTCGCCGATCAACTTCATATCTCCAAACAGGGCCGTATCTCCGGCAAAGTAAATCTTTTTACCGTAATAGTCAACCACAAAACCGCAGGCATGCCCGCCGGGAACTCCGGCCCCGTGAAAAGCCAGGGTCAGCTTGACCGAGCCAAAGGGGAATTTGTGCCGCCCGCCAAGATGCTGGGAATGAGTAGTCAGCCCCTTTTCATGCGCCTGCCCCGCAATTTCAGCAGTCGATATAATCATGGCATCGTTATTTTTAGCTATTTCGTACGCATCGCCGAGATGATCAAAGTGGCCGTGCGATAACAGAATATAGTCGGCCTTTATCTCTTCCAATTTAACTGTTGCTTTTGGATTATCACTGATAAATGGGTCAAAGACCAGCGCTTCCCTGCCTTCATCTTTCAACAAAAACCCGGCATGCCCTAAAAATGTTATCTCTGGCATTTGAAATCCTCCTCGTTAAATAATAAATAATTACGATTCGGGATCTTTTCGCACTTAGTTATAGACAACGATTTTATAAATAGTTTAATCGGTCGCTCGAAAAGTTGTCAAGACCAGGTAATCTGGCAGCAATCTGTTATTCCGGCTGCACTGCCCTGTTCCCACTGCCGGGCCGGATTAAGATCGCCGGCTACTGCTTCCGGAAATAAAGATTGTACCGCTATTATTTGTTTGGGTCTAGGTATCATTTGATCCGGCCATCAAGGCGGGGTCGCCATCCTTAAGCCTGCCGGCCCTGGCCCTGGGTAGAAAATAGATTACCAGGGCAATTAGCATTGGCAGCATGTTTAGATAAAACATCACCTGGTAACCATACAGGGCGACCACCAAACCCCAGAATAGGGAACCAATTAAGATTCCAATGTCATAAGCAGTCCAGTAAGTCGCATTGGCGGCGCCTCTCTTCCGGGGAGGAGCATTTCTGATACAAAGAGCATGAATAGCCGGCTGCCCCATCCCAAAGCCAATTCCAAACAGAAACCCTCCAATTAACAGATGAGAAAGCGCTGAGGCTTGCGCCACTACAATCAACGCGCTGCTGATGCAGAGACAGCCCAGGGATATGGCGATACTGAATCCCATTTCCCCTTTCCGATCGACAAACATTCCGGTCAGAGGCCGCGTCACCAATGTCGACAATGCAAAAACGGTAAAGAAAAGTCCCGTGGCATGAATGTCCTGTTGAATGGCATATACGGGCAGGAAAGACAGGATAGAACTATAACTCATGGTGAACATAAGCATAACCATGGCCGGATTAATGCCGGTTTTCTCCATAAAGACAAACTTTGGCTTTATTTTCGGTCTTTCCAGCCGGGGAATCCTGATGAAAAAAACCAGGATTATAGAGATCACGGTTAATGTAAAAGTGATTCCGAAAAGAAATGAAAAAGAATAGTGATCTATAATCCATAAACTCAGAGCTGGGGATACAGTCATGGGAAGGGTAAGGGTTATCGTAAAAATGCCCATTCCCTCGCCCATCCTCTTCAAAGGCGTTACGTCTGAGGCGACTGTACTGGAAGCAGTATTCCCGATGCCCCAGCCCATCCCCTGAATAAACCTCAAAAATATCAACAAATACGCGGGGACCATCCAGATATAGAAGAAGATTGGCAGAAGAAAAAGCAATAACCCTCCGAAAAAAATCGCCTTGCGCCCATAAGTATCCAAAGCCCAACCTGCCAAAGGCCTGGTAAGAACAGCGCCAATAGTTAAGGCTGCAAGAGGCAGCCCGGCGGCCCCGGAAATTCCACTATAACGCTCCATATAAATTGGTAGTGTAGGAATCATGCTGTGAAAGGCCAGAAACAGGAAAAGGGATGATAAACAGATAAAAATATAATCTTTTGTCCATAACCCGGTGTTTTCATTCCCCCGGACAGTTTGCTCCAGCGCTTCAGATTTTTTCATATGTTTCTCTCCGATTCGGCTTAATCCAGGTTCTATAGTCACTTTATCCCGGGAGAAGTTAGATCCTGTGATATTTCTTCAGGTTTCAGAAGTTGCTGACTTAATTCTACAGTGGTTTGACAAGCACCTTCTCCGGCAGCTTCGGCTATCACCTTTTACGACATGAAAGGGTCTGGAAAAAAATCCAGACCCAATTTAAGATAAATCTGTTGGAGCCGGCAAGAGGACTTGAACCCCCAACCTGCTGATTACGATTCAGCTGCTCTACCATTGAGCTATGCCGGCATTATGCATAGAATATTATAGCGCAGATTGTCAACCGGTTCAACCGGAATCAGTTCCGCGGTAGTTTTGAACAAGGTTAATATAGCGTAGGTACATCGCATCTTTGATCGGAATTTGATCATCTTCGAGGGTGCGCACCACTTTGCCCGGTGAGCCCATTACCAGGGAGCGGGGCGGTATCTTTGTGCCCGGTGTAATCAGGCTGCCGGCAGCGATAAGACTGTCTCTGCCGATTATCACGCCGTTAAGGATTATCGATCCCATGCCGATCAGGGCACCATCCTCTACAGTGCACCCGTGCAAAATGCTGTTATGTCCGACAGTGACCCTGCTGCCGATAATAGTAGGAACTCCCTCATCGACATGGACAGTGACATTATCCTGGATATTGCTCTCCTCACCGATAACAATTCTTTCCATATCTCCCCGCACAGATGCATTAAACCAGATGTTGGAGCGGGTCCCAATAGTCACCTTCCCTATAACACAGGCACCGGCGGCGATAAAAACCGATTCGCCCAGCCGCGGATAATGATTTTTATAATGCATAACCGGCATAGTTAAAACCCCCTTTCTCAGTTTTTCTGCAGCTCAATATCTCCCCAGGCCGCTATTTTATCGCCGCAGATCAGCAGAACTCCGGTGATCCCTTCAATTTTCCGGGCAAACCCAAGGGCCTCTTCCAGGTCGCCGGGGCCCTGAACCCGGTTGCCGAGCGCTGTCGCCGCTGCATCGGCCAGGGGCACAGACCCGGAGAGGGCTACTGCAGCATCGGCCTGTCCGAAGCTGAGAGAGGGGCCGATCGTCCCCGATGAAGTGCAAACTCCGAGCGGGGTTTGGTCCGGCCTGATCTTCAGGGAGAGTTTACCGCTCAGCGGCGAATCTCCTGCATAAATACCGACGCTGATCGGCTCGACAGTCTTGATGAATACATCGCCGCCGTTTTCGACAATTACTTCCTCCGACAAACCAAGCAAAAACTGTCCGACGGATTCAGCAATGGCTCCCGCTACGGCGGCCATCGGCCCGACCCCGGCCCGGTTACCGGCCCTGGCCATAGCCCTGACTATGGCCGGGGCATCATCAGCAACAACAACCGGTCCAAGAGTCGACAAAAGGAAAGGGTAATCGGCAAAATAATCTTCTATCTGTCTGCGCCGGTTCCAGGTAACCCGTTCAACCCGGTCAGCCAGATTTTCACTAAAGGATGAACTGCTCACAGCTATCCACAGGTCCGTCTCCTTTACCGTAACAGATAAAGTCTTCAGCCTTAAGCCCGAGGTTGCACTGCGGTAAACCCTGCTACTTTCCATTGGATAAGCCGGCATTTTCCACCAGGGTTTCCATGGCCCGCGCCGGACAGGCCCGCAGGCATAGTTCACAAACGATGCATTTCTCTTCTTCAAAACGTACCGTCATCTCCGGCCGATCAAAAACCAGCGCATTGGTGGGACATATTACTGTGCAGGCGCCGCAATGAGTGCAGCGATCGGAACGCCAGATTATCTGTTGTTCCAGGTTCAGAATTTGTAAACCCTGCTCTGTTAACCATTCAATTGCCCGCTGGTAGTTTAACTCACTGCCGCTTAACTCCATCATCAGGCGACCTTCTTTTTTGGGGTTGATATCGGCCCGCAGGATGTTTACCATCAGTTCAAAATCTTTGATCAGATGGTAGATCGTCGGCTGTTCAACAATGTGGGGTGGAAACCGAAGCACTATTTTTTGTTTGATCATTGATTATTCCTCCCGCTCATCCGGATTCCGCCGGGGCATTACATTTAAACCGATCCCTGCTTCCACTGAAGGCAGGGGTGCTGCCGGTTCAGACAGCGTAAATTGGCCTGCTTCAATCCATTCTTTAAGGGAAGCTGCAATTTCCCTGGCCCCGGCATAACTGGATAGTGAAGCCGTCGGCACTTTTTTGCCTTCCAGGATAATTGAGCCGCTTTTTAGTTCCCCGTAGCTGACCAGCCCGAGGTTTCCGGCTTCCCGGTTAGGGTACGAATGGTGATAATCGACAACCGGGGCAAAGATTTCATCATCACTTACTGCACAGTAGCCCATAATTTCTTCATTGAGAATGGGAATCGGTACGCCAAGCCCAACCTGCATGGTGACCCCGTAACCCAGGTAACTGAGCCCCCTGAGCCAGTGCGGCTGCATCTGTTTTAAGTCGCCGATCAGGGCCAAAGTACCCGCCGGCCCTTTTGGTATCCCGCTGCCGGTTCTCTCTACTGCAGGATTATGCTGGGTTCCGTGCCAGGCAACATAACCGATACCGCCACCTAAAAAGATCCGGGTGCCGATTCCGATTGTCTTCAGCAGGGGATCATTGAACAACGGGCTCAACTGCCCGGCTGAGCTGTAGTTGGCGTTTCCGGGGCCCGGTTTCAATATACCCATGTAGGTATAGATAGTCTTCGGTCCCATATTTACGGCCACATTGTAGTTCTGGTACGCGTTGCGGGGATTATATAGAGTCGCCTCGTTTATTTCCGCCAGGCGGAAGCTGGTTTCAATTTTTTTAAGGGGATAGCAATCTGTGCCGTATGCTGTTGCATCCAGCCTGACCTCTTTACCCGCCACCAGATCTTCAATGACATGGCCGCCCCCGTAGATAAACTCACCGGGATAATTGCGGTTGGCCGGATCGGTCGGTGGAATGGCCGCAGCACCAAGATAAAGATCGACCGCTGCAATCCCTGCATAGGCAGGAACACCGTTAAGGTATGCTTCGTTAAGTTTAATCCTCGGTTGAGGATGCCCGACATTCAGGAAAACTCCCGAAGAACACATCGGGCCAAATGTTCCGGTGGTCACAACATCTACCGCTGCTGCTGTCTCAGCCAGGCCGTTTTCCTTTACCGCACCGATTACTTCTTCAGCGGTAAGAACTACAACTTGTCCGTTCCTAATCTTTTCATTGATTTCCTCTATGCTCCGGTTAACTTCCACCGGCCCACCTCCCATTTTATCGGTAGCTCAAATTATATCATTCTATCCCTTTTGCGTCACCCGGAAGCCGGGATCGAAAAGGACCCCGAATTTTACAACGGGGTCCTTTGATTTTAAACCCTTCCATGACCGGGAAAGCTATTCTTTGGACCCGATCATCGCCGCCAGATCAATCAGCCGCTTGGAATAGCCCCATTCGTTGTCGTACCAGCCGATGACACGGACCATGGTATCGCCAACAACCATGGTTGACATGCTGTCTACGGTTACAGAGTAGGAGTTGCCCTTATAATCGACTGAAACAAGCGGTTCATCGCTATAGCCCAGGTAAGGCGAACCTTCAGCGGCCTTCTTAAAAGCACTGTTGACAGATTCTGCGGTTACCGGTTTCTCCAGATCCACAACGAAGTCTATCAGCGAAACGGTGGGTATGGGGACGCGAATTGCAAAGCCATCAATCCGGCCTTCCAGTTCGGGGATAATCTTATCTACCGTTTTAGCTGCACCCGTTGTGGTGGGAATTAAGGACAGCGCCGCGGCCCGGGCCCGGCGAGGATCTTTGTGAGGGAAATCATGCAGATTCTGATCGTTCGTGTATGCATGGGTTGTGTTCATCAGGCCTTTTTTAATCCCGAAATTATCATGCAGCACTTTTACCAGCGGAGAGAGACCGTTGGTCGTACAGGAGGCATTGGAAATAACAAAGTGCTGATCAGGATCGTAAAAATGATCATTAACACCAAGTACCAGTACAACATCAACATCTGCCGGGGCGGAAATTATAACCCGCTTCGCTCCAGCATCCAGGTGGCCTGCGGCTGCGTCACGTTTGGTGAAAACACCGGTTGATTCAATTACCACATCAACACCGGCATCTTTCCAGGGAATTTTAGTCGGGTCTTTCTCCGAAAAATATTTAACCCTTTCACCGTCAATGATAAAACCTTCTTCATCCGATTTAACATCGGCATTGAGAATTCCGTAAATCGAATCGTACTTGAACAAATGGGCAAGGGCGCTGCTGTCCGAGAGGTCGTTGATCGCGACCACTTTAACATCGTCATGTTCCATTGAGGCCCGCATCGTCATCCTGCCGATTCGGCCAAAACCGTTGATACCAACTTTCAACATAAGAATCCCTCCAAAAAAATATTTTCTCAGAAGATATGGTTAGTTTGTCTGTAATAGCTAGTATATCATGAAATGCATCCATGCAGACAAGGCAGGATTGAAAAGCATCAGCTCTGGTTTTTATTTACCGGATAAAGATGGGGTTGGAATAGATCCAGGGCCGGGGACGGGCGAGACGGGGTCTGTAGTAAACTTCTATGCGGTACAGGCCCGGCCCGGGAGGGTTAATTATCAATTCCTGTCCTATTTCCTGCCTGTCAAGACTTCCATCATGGATTAACCTGATCAGTGATCGTTCCGAAGGTGTCTTTACGTGAAGCTTTATCCCCTTACTGTAAACAGTTTCGGCCCCCATCGGCACCGTCTCTTCACCGGCTGTTGCGTAGAAATGAAAACCTTCTCCCGGAGAAAGGCTGTCGAAGGATACATAGCAGTGCCCGTCTCGCAGGGCGTCAATAATTTGTTTCCTGGCCGGATGGTATTCCCGGCTCAACTCCGACTCCAAAACGACGTAAGTATTGATCGTCCGGAAAAGATACCGGTAAGAGAAGACCCTGACCTTGAATAATCCCAGATTATATGGGAAAGCATGGGCGTCGCTGCTGCCAATGCCTACCAGGCGGTGAGCGTGCAGATTGTAGCAATCCCACAGTTGAAGAACTTCCCGGGGAGGGCTGTCCATAGCTCCCTTACGGTTAATTAAAAAATAGTAGAGTGTCGTTAGGGGCGAAGGATAACGGCCGCGCCAATGAGAGGAGTAGTTCCAGATTTCTATCCCGTTAAAATTAAATACCGGCCACGATTTCCAGGGGTACGCTTTGCCCTTTTCAATGTAAGCAGAACCTTTTTCAAAGGGGTGGGCAATGTATCCAATGCCTCCCGCATTCCTGACCTGATCGATAACCTGCTGGGGGTTTTCTTCGTTTGGCTCGATCAGGCGGTTAATGCCAAGGACCAGGTAGTGGCTGTGGTCCACGTTGATTTCTGTTCCGACAAGCAAGACCACCCCGTTATAAATCGCTTCGCTGGACAATCCTGCCAGGGACTGATGATCACTGATAACCACATAACTCAATCCGGCAGCAGCAGCATCGGACATAATTTCCGGAATACTTCCGCTGCCGTCCGAGTGAGTGCTGTGAACATGAATATTACCAGGGTAAGTATGCAATGCAGGATACCGGGGTCAGAATGGAAGTTCGCCTGGTTCCTTCTTTTCTCCCGTTTCTCTCTTCCTGTTTCATTTTGGACATCCCTCTGCAGACTGCGGGTTTCGGAAGTTTCCGTGTCTTCTTTACTGCATCTTTGCTCTTACCACATCTTTAATCTTCATTAGGCGGGTTAGGGCGCCACGTTCATTTTCTTCGAGTTTCATGGTGATATACTTAATCGTATCTTCAAGCTTCGGAAGCAGGACATACTCAAGCGCATTAACCCGGCGGCGGGTTTTTTCTATCTCTTCAGCTAAGAGCTGGACTGCTTTCTCTACTTCGGCCAGCTCCATCAGGCGCGGCAGAATATCGGATAAAGTTTCAATCGAAATATCCAGCTCGGCAGATGTTTCTACAAAGCCGTAAGGATAAATACTGCTCTCTTCCCCCCGGCCTGAGTCCTCTTCCGCCCATTCAAATTTGGGAGCATATACACTCATGATATTCTTTTTGCTGATCTCCAGGCTTAGCTTCTTGGTCGGATACATCAGGGCCTCTTCAAGGCTTTCCGCAGGCATGACCGCCCGGGCCAATAAAAACTTGGAAAATGCATCCGACAACTCTTTTTCGATATGCTCGCGCAGGTCCTTGTTTTTCCGGACCAGGATCAAAAACTGGCGGATTAATTCATCCCTTTTATCTTTTAAGAGCTTGTGGCCCCGCTGCGCCATTTTTAATCTTTTTTTCAGGCGGTTTAGCTCCATGCGGGTTGGATTGACCCGGATTTCCATGACCTAGACCTCCTCCTGGTCTGGCAGGTATTTCTCGATATATTCATCACGAACCCTTTTCAGCTCGACTCGCGGCAGGTACGATAGCAGTTCCCAACCGAGATTAAGGGTTTCTTCAATACTGCGATCTTCTTCTTCACCCTGGCTAACATAGCGGTTTTCGAATTCATCCGCAAACCGGGAGAACTTTTTATCCGCTTCGGAAAGAGCGGCTTCTCCAAGAATAGCTGCCAGTTCCTTAACTTCTTTTCCCCGGGCATAGGCGGCATAAAGCTGGTTCATTGTATCGGCATGATCTTCCCTGGTTTTTCCTTCGCCGATACCTTTATCCTTAAGTCTCGATAACGACGGCAGCACATCAATAGGCGGATAGAGCCCTTTACGATGCAGTTCCTGGCTCACAATAACCTGTCCCTCGGTAATATACCCGGTAAGGTCGGGGATAGGGTGGGTAATGTCATTTTCGGGCATCGTCAGGATCGGCAGCTGGGTAATTGATCCTGAGCGTCCCTGGATCCGTCCCGCTCTTTCATAAATGGATGAAAGGTCTGTATAAAGATAACCCGGATAGCCGCGGCGGCCCGGAACTTCTTTACGGGCTGCCGAGATTTCGCGCAGCGCTTCCGCATAGTTGGTCAGGTCGGTCAGGATAACAAGGACATGCATATCCTGTTCGTAGGCCAGGTACTCGGCCGCTGTCAAAGCCATACGCGGTGTGGCGATCCGTTCAATTGCCGGGTCGTCGGCAAGGTTGATAAAGAGGATCGCCCGTTCAATGGCCCCTGTTTTACGAAAATCGCTGATAAAGAAGTCGGCTTCTTCGAAAGTAATGCCCATGGCAGCGAAAACAACTGCAAATTTGGCTTCCGTGCCCAACACCTTGGCCTGGCGGGCAATTTGAGCGGCCAGCCTGGAGTGGGGCAGGCCTGAACTCGAAAAAATGGGCAGCTTCTGGCCGCGGACCATGGTGTTCATACCGTCTATAGCTGATACTCCGGTCTGTATAAATTCTGAAGGGTAATCCCGGGCATATGGATTGATTGGAAAACCGTTAATATCCAGTCTTTTTTCGGGAATAATCCGGGGGCCCTGATCGCGGGGCTGTCCCAGACCACTGAAAACCCGGCCGAGCATATCCATGGAAACGGGCAGCTCGATCGATTTGCCTAAAAAGCGAACTTTGGCGGAGCCGATATTAACCCCGGTCGAACCTTCAAAGATCTGGACCAGCGCTTTATCGCGGTCTACTTCCAAAACCTGGCCGCGCCGGATCTCTCCTCCGGGCATTTCGATTTCAGTCAGCTCCCCGTATTTGATCCCTTCAACTTTTTCAACAAGCATTAGCGGGCCGGCTACATCAACAATTGTTTTATATTCTTTAATCATCTGCTTCTCCTCCTTCACCGGCTAATGAGGATACCTGCTCTTTGATTTCATTTTTGATACTTTCCAGCTCTTTTAGCTCTTCTTCGGGAACATATCTGGCCCTGGCAATCCTTTCCCGGACCGAAAGGGCGAATAGCTCCTCCAGGTCGAGGTCAATTTCCCCTTTCTCGACCAGAGCAGAAGCTTCGTGGTGGTAGATCAAGATCATTTCGAGCATGGCGAACTGCTTCTGGAGCGAACTGTAGGTATCAATTTCGTGCATGGCATTCTGGTGCAAAAAATCCTCCCGCAGCGATTTGGAAGTTTCCAGGATCAGACGTTCCCGCGCTGAAAGGGCATCAACCCCGACCAGGCGTACAATTTCTTCCAACTCAGACTCTTCCTGAAGCAGCTTCATCGCTTCACGGCGCATATCATTCCACTGCTCACCGATTGTATCGCGGAAGTACGAGGCTACATTGTCGAGATAAAGCGAATAACTGAGCAGCCAGTTAATTGCCGGGAAGTGGCGCTTGTAGGCAAGGGAAGCGTCAAGACCCCAGAATACCTTCACGATACGCAGTGTAGCCTGCGATACCGGTTCTGAAAGGTCTCCGCCGGGAGGTGAAACTGCTCCGACTACCGTCAGGGCGCCTTCCCGATCTCCATCACCGAGGCAAATTGTCCGTCCCGATCGCTCGTAAAAATCGGCAAGACGGGAACCCAGGTATGCGGGGTAACCTTCTTCACCTGGCATTTCTTCCAGGCGGCCGGACATTTCGCGCAGCGCTTCAGCCCAGCGTGAAGTGGAATCGGCCATCAGGGCAACACTATATCCCATGTCCCTGAAATACTCAGCAATGGTAATACCGGTGTAAATGGAAGCTTCGCGGGCCGCAACCGGCATATTTGATGTATTGGCAATAAGCACGGTCCGCTTCATCAGGGGTTCTCCGGATTTGGGGTCCTTAAGCTCCGGGAACTCCAGGAGAACATCCGTCATCTCGTTACCGCGTTCGCCACAGCCGATATAGACAACTATTTCGGCATCGGCCCATTTGGCCAGCTGGTGCTGGGTTACTGTCTTTCCGCTGCCAAAGGGTCCGGGGATACATGCTGTGCCCCCTTTGGCAACCGGAAAAAAGGTATCGATGATCCGCTGTCCGGTAATCATCGGGATATGCGGACCCATTTTTTCTTTATAAGGGCGGCCTTTACGAATCGGCCACCGCTGCATCATTTTAATATCGACCACGCCGTCGCCTGTATCAATGCGAGCAACGACTTCATCCACTGTGGCCTCGCCGCTTTTAATTTCTGTAATTTCACCTGCGCCGCAGGCCGGGGGAACCATGATCCTGTGTTCAACCAGGGTAGTCTCCTGGACAGTGCCGATAATATCACCGGGCTGAACTTTATCGCCCTTTTTAACCCCGGGAACAAAATCCCACTTGCGTTCACGGCTCAGCGGGTTGACTTCAACACCGCGGGTAATATAATCGCCGACCTGCTCCCTGATCGTATCCAGGGGCCGCTGAACACCGTCGAAAATTGCCTCGATCAATCCCGGCCCGAGCTCCACGCTCAGCGGGTCGCCGGTTGAATAGACCGGTTCACCGGGTCCGAGGCCGCCTGTTTCCTCGTATACCTGTATGGATGCCCGGTCACCGTGCAGCTCAATAATCTCACCCAAAAGACGGGCATCGCTGACTCTGACCATATCGTACATCCTGGCATCACCCATTTGGTCTGCTACGACCAGGGGGCCGGAAACCTTTATAATCCTGCCAACGCTTTCATCCAAGTTATCAACCTTCTTTCCTGAAAAGAATATCTGCGCCGATCGCTTTTTCAACATTCTTTTTGATTTGTTGAATCCCTATTCCCAGGGTACCCTTGCTGTTCGGAATTAATACAACCGCAGGCAGGTAACGCTTATTAAGTTCAGCGATAATATCTTGCAGATCGCGGGCTAACTCTTCAGTTATGAAAATCACTCCGTAATCATCAGATACCAGCCGCTTTAAAGTCTGCAGGGCAGCTTCACTGCTGGTTACAGAAAATGTATCCACACCGATAGTTTTGAAACCAAGGATGGAATCTTTGTCTCCAATTACAGCAATCTTATATGTAGACATTGCGTATCCTTTCCCTGATTGCTTCAGCGGACAATTTGTTAATTTTCCCAACCAGGATTAACCGGATATTTTTAATCTCGATCTCTTTCGCCCACAAATAGCCAACCAGTGGCTCCAGGCCAAAAGGTGTCCATTTAAACTTTTTAAGATAGGCTGTGATGTAATCATCTGAAAGCTTCTCCAGGCGTGACGCTGTCCCTTTTTCAAGCCAGTCCCGGACGCCTTCGCCGACAAGCTCTGCATAATCACTCATCGCCAGCATTGTAATCAGGGATTCCAGGGGTTCATCCAGCATTCCGGTCAAACGATCGCCGGGAATCGAGCCATGTGGCAGGAGAATATTTTTTAAGAGCTCTCGATTAAGGCCCATCCGTTTAACTCGAATCAGCGATTTGAGGTTGGTTAAATCAATCTGCCTGATAAACATACCTTCAAGAAATTTAAGTCCACTTTCCCTGGATAGGGCAATAAGCTGATCATATAGAACCTGATCCAGTAGTAGATCAATCACCTGTGGATCACGGTTAACCAGGAAATCTTCATTTATTTTTTCTGCGGCGCTGCGCAGCTTTAACGGAAGATCGCGGTAATAGTCTTCGGTCACCGCATATTCCAGCAAATCAAGGGAAAGAGATCCGACCGGTATCAGCAGATCGCTCTTGACCCCCATGTACTTCGCTTTGAACAATACTTTAAGGTTATGAACATCATAGCGCAGGGCCATGATCAAAATTAATTCAGGCCTTGGGCTGATCTTAGTTATAAGATCAAAGGTTTCTTTAAGCTCTGCCTCAAGGATCGATTCGAAATCATGAATATCAGCCAGCTCGGCTACTGCATTGGCATAGTCTGTTTCAGCAAGCACTTTAAGGGCCTCTTCCGCACTGGCAGCATCAATCATACGGTCGAATCGAGACCGCTCAAGAAGGCGTGTTTCCAATGCGCGGGTGCGTCCAACGGCATAAGCATAAATTGTGTCATCTATGGGCATCCGGTTTTTGCTCTCCTTTCCCGGAGGAAAGCTTCCTGTTTATTTGAAGAGCATAGCTGCTACTTCAGGTTCCAGCTCGTCCCTCTTCATCGTCAGCAGCGACTCAAACGTACAATTCAACTCGACACCTTCTGCCTGAAGGATAAAGCCACCGCGAATATCCCCGGGCCTGTTCGAAAGCGCAAGTTCGCCTTTTTCACCCTGGCCGGCCAGCTCCGTATTGATATCTTCTAAAAAATTCTCCGGGAGTCTTTCCAAATCGCCTGCGGAGAAAACGACCTTTTCAGTACCTGACTCCACAAAATTCAACAACAGGTCACGAATAGTGGAAAAATATGAGCTGTCATCCATTTCAACCAGTTGATCCAGTGCTTTCCGGAAAGCTTCACTGATTAGTTCCTGCTTGGCAGCAAGCAGCTCTTTGCGGGCTTCAAGCTGGGCCACACCGATAATCCGTCTTTTCTGTTCTTCAGCTTCTTTTTGAGCCTGCTTAAGAACATGTTCACGCCTGCGAGCTGCTTTTTGACCGGCTTCAACTTCCACCGCTTCAGCTTTTTCCGCAGCCTCGGTTTTGATTTCTTCTGCTTTTGCATCAGCATCGTCCAGGATACGCCGGACAATCCGTTCCGCTCCCTCTTGCATACTACTCACTCCTTTTATAGCGGTATACCAAAGAGCAGCATGATTGTTGCCAGCAGGGCGAGCACAGCATAAGTTTCAACCATAACCGCATAAACGATACCTTTTCCCAGTTCCTCTGGTCGCTTGGCAACCAGGCCGACGGCAGCTGCAGAAACTCTTCCCTGGTAAATTCCGGAAACCAGGCCGACAATGGCAATTGGTAGGGCTGCCATCAAAAACCCATATCCCTGGGGAACAGTTAATTCAAGCAGCTCATCACCGATAATCCCAATATTCTGCATGATTATAAATCCTGCCAGCAATCCGTATATACCCTGGGTGCCGGGTAAGGCTTGCAGCAGCAGGGTTTGCCCAAATTTATCGGGATCCTCGGTTACGAGTCCGGCTGCGCTTTGGCCGACGATACCTACGCCGATCGCCGACCCGATACCGGCAAGGGCGACTGCCAGAGCAGCCCCTATAAGCGCTATTTCAGTTCCTGTCATCTTTATGAAGCCTCCCTTTTTGTTCAAAAAAATTATCCCTAACAGGGGTCAGACTTCAGGAGCCAGAATCCTGACTCCTGCTTCAGACTATCCTTCTTCAGGTTCAGCCAGATCTATATAACTGGACTCTGCTCTAAAAGGTTGAAAGGTTTTGCCTCCGCCTTCAAAAAACTTGCTGAAAAATTCAATGTATTGGAGACGGCTGGTATGGACATAGGAACTCAGAGTGCTGATTACAATATTAAACAGGTGCCCACCCATCAAAACTAAAGCCATAATCACTACACCGATAATGCTGCCGGCAACCATTTCGCTCATGGCATTAATTGCGCTGGCAATAACCAAGCTTGCCAGGCCGAGAGCAAGCAGTCGGGAATAAGAAAGAACATCGCTCAGGTAGCCTGTAATATTATACAGGCTGAGCAGACCGCTTAGAAATTTCAGGATGATGCCACTTTGGTTGCGGCCCTGGGTTAAAATCAGGCCAACTCCCCCGCCAATGGCCATCCATCGGGCAACAGCTGCGTACTCCGGAAGCATCAGAAGAATCAGGCCGTTTAGAAAGATAAACCAAAAGCCCTGATCATAGACGGCATTCAGAAGATGTCCGGCTTTAATATTACGGTAAGCCTGCACTCCCATTCCGAAATAGATATGAACCAGTCCGATAGCAAAACAGTAGAACAGCATGCGCATAGGATCATCAAGCGGATTGAACCAGAGCGGCGGCAAAGTGATAAGATCACCGAAATAACCGCCAAAGAGGATCCCGAAAAACACAGACGAGATTCCCCCCAGAAACAACAGGTAAATTAATTGCTTGCCCATACCCTCGAGATTTAGCTTACGGGAGATGTACAGGGCAAGCAGGGACAGGATAAGACCATACCCCGCATCAGAGAGGCATATTCCAAAAAACACAAAGAAAAATGGCGCCATGAAAGGCGTCGGGTCCAATTCACTTTTCCTCGGAGTGCTGTATAGTTTCGTCACTACTTCGTACGCTTCAATCGGCCCGCTGTTGTGCAGCAATACGGGAAAATCTTCTCCGGGCTCAGGATCTCTTGCCGCCAGAACTGCAGTATCGGTTTTTTCAGCGATCGCGACTTCAAGGTCATTGAGCACCGGGGCAGGGATCCAGCCTTCGAGCAGAAAGCTATTTTCAGTCCGGGCCAGGTTGTCAACGGCTTCGATTTTCTGCAATTCGTTAGCTATGTAATCATGACAGGCCATCAGCATTGGCCTGTACTCAACAAGCGCTTCAACTTCCTGCAGTGTTGATTCGCGTTGTTTTGCAAGATCGTCAAGTTTCTGCTGAAGTAAATCAATGTTGTGAGCGGGAGTTCCTTCAAGGTCGGGGAATGACACCGAGGTTACCGTATATTCTTTAAATATATCCCGGGTCGGCTGCTCCTCTTGAGCCAGTCCGGAATAAAAGAAAGAAACATATTTGTTTTCGGTAAAAACTACTTCTAAATAGTGGGCGGAGACTTTCTCCGAGAGGGCTGCCAGAAAGTTGTCCAGGTTTTCTTCAGCCGCTGTATACAAACCCATAGTGGTAAAGCTGCCGTCTTTAATTTCTTCCAGGGGCAGGGATAAAGGAATCCAGGGCTTCAGCTCTTCAAGTAGATTTTGAGTCTGGGTTTCTTCATTGCGGATGAGGGCCAACTTTTCTTCCGCCCTGTAGCAGGATTCATGTACTGCCCTAACCTGCTCCAAACGGCCGATGAACTCAGCAAAATCTTCCCTGGAAAGCTCCAATTTGGCTCCGGTAAATTGTTCAACAAAATTTTTCTTAACCGGAAAGTGGCGCTGGAAAAAATCGAGGCAATAGCGGATATCGCTTAATACAGACTCGGTCTGCGATACAGTTTCACCGGCATGTTCAGGTTCCAGCAAAGTCTTGAACTCTTCCCATGCAGCGCCGGATTTAATATCGAGCAATTCAACGCTGCCCAGAGTATGTAAAAGGCTAAAGATCTTTTCTCTTTCCTCCCGGTGTCCCAGCAGGAAGACTTTCTTCATCTCAATTATCGGCATCTATTTTCACGACCTCATCCTTAAGCATAGAAACCGCCTCGGGCAGGCGTTCAGCGGCTTTTTCTTTTAGTTGTAAAATTTCTTCCCGCCGTTTTTCTTTCAGCGGTTCAGCTTCAGACGAGGCCTCTTCCACTGCTTTATTGATCAGCTCTTTTGCCTCCTGCTCCGCTTCATTAATCGTATCCCGGAGAATTGATTCTGCATTGGCCTTAGCATTTTTCTGCATTTGGCGGGCTTCCTGCTGGGCTTCCCGAATAATGGATTCGGCTTTTCTCTCAGCTTCTTTGATCGCTTTGACCAGCTCTACAGTCAATGAACTTCACCACCTGTATCTTTATGCTGTCATTATTAATGGGCTGCTTCCGACATAACCGGACGGATATGGTTCGAAACAGGTAAATAACAATCAGCAAATATTATACTATAAATTTTACATTGATTCCAGCTTCGGTGAAAATTGCTTTGGCCAGATCATCAGGATAGTTCCCGGCCAGGATTAGAGATTCTACTCCGGCATTGACCAGCATCTTGGCGCAAACAGCACACGGATAGTGGGTGCAGTATAATACAGACCCATTGATCGCCACACCATGGATTGCCGCCTGGATAATAGCATTCTGCTCGGCATGCAGACCCCGGCACAGCTCGTGTCTTTCCCCGGAAGGAACATTCATTTGCTCCCTGATGCAGCCTACATCCCGGCAATGACTTAATCCGCTCGGGGTACCGTTATATCCCGTAGTCAATATTCGTTTATTTAAAACAAGCAGCGCTCCCACATCACGCCTCAGACAGGTTGAACGGGTCGCAACCACAGAAGCAATCTCCATAAAATAGTGATCCCAATCAGGTCGTTCAATCAACGATCCACCTCTTTTGTATCAGGCTGTTCCGAAAAGGCGATCACCGGCATCACCCAGTCCCGGCACAATATATGCCTTTTCATTAAGTTTTTCATCAATCGATGCAAGATAAATCCTGACATCAGGATGGCTCTCGGATATTGCCTTAATTCCTTCCGGAGCGGCAATCAGGCTGAGCAAACGGATATTCTTTATCTCTGCCTCTTTCAGGAGTGTAATAGCATGCACCGCAGAGCCCCCGGTAGCCAGCATCGGTTCGAGCAAAAAACAGTCAGCATCATCTATGTCCGGCGGGAGATTATTGTAATATTGAACCGGAACATGGGTGTCGTGATCGCGGTACAAGCCGATGTGACCTGCCCGGGCATAAGGGAAGAGGCGCAACGCACCGGGAACCATACCAAGCCCGGCCCTGAGTACGGCAACGAATACAGGTTCCGCTTTGCTGATTACAGTTCCTTTTCCGGGACCTACAGGTGTAACCAGATCTATTTCAATAGTCTCCGTATCCCGGACAGCTTCATATAGAAGCTGGGTAGTTATATCCTCTACCAGCCCCCGAAACTGCCAGGTTTCCGTTTCAACACGACGGCATTGGGCCAGCTTGTGCTGGACCAGCGGATGATTAACTACAACTACCTGTTCCATGCTCTTCAACTCCCATCTTTGGTTTTAGGATGCGAAAATATCCCGGACATAATTAATAAGGACCGGGCTTAAGAGGTTGCTCCGCACACCGGGCGCCCGGAAACAAATCCGACCAGATTTTCCACCTTTCTTTCCTGATCTGCAGTTATCACAATTTCTTGTTTGGGATTCGGCGGCAATCGCGGTTTATGGTGCAATCAACCACATAATTTACGCATGCCTGCTATCTCATCTCCGCGGCTCTTTTTCGATTAAGGCAATCTTTTCCAGGCGCCGGCTGTGCCTGCCGCCGCTAAATGGTGTTGTGAGAAAGGTTTCGACTATGTGAAGGGCTAAACCGGGTCCGATAACCCGCGAGCCCATTGCCAGTATATTGGCATTATTATGCTCCCGGGAGCAGAGCGCTGAATAGGCTTCACTGCAGAGAGCCGCACGGATTCCCCGATGCTTGTTGGCCGCTATCGATACTCCGATTCCTGTTCCACAAATAATTATGCCGTAATCATAGTCTTCCGATTGAACCGCTCTGGCCACTAAGGCTGCATTATCAGGGTAATCAGCGCTATCTTCGGAAAATACGCCGAAATCCTTGTAAGGCCTCCCGGTTTCTTCAAAGTGGCCGGCTATGGTTTCTTTAAGTGAAAACCCGGCATGATCGCTACCCAGAGCTATTTTCATCATCCGGAGCCTCCCTGAATTTAATAATTATCTTCTTGACACAGTCTCGGATTTCCTCCAACACCAGCCGATATATTTGCAAATCAGATCCGATGGGATCTGCGATATTAAGTCCGTCCTCTGTGAATCCGGCGAACTCCTTGAGAAGGTACATTTTACCGTCGGCATATGGAAAGCGGGCCCTTAACTGAAGAAGGTGATCGGCTGTCATCACAAGGATCAGGTCGGAATCGTCAACCAGATCCCGGTCAACTACTCTGGCGTAATGTTTGTCAGTGTCAAAACCTTCAGCGGATAAAATCTGCCCGGCTAGTTCGGAAATCTTTTCTCCGGCAACAGCTGCTATCCCTGCAGAGGAAACCTCAACTTCAAAGGGCAGCTCGGCTCCGGTCAGTTCTGCTTTACATAGATATTCAGCCATCGGGCTGCGGCAGGTATTGCCGGTGCAGACAAAAAGAATTTTCAGCAAAGTACAGCCTCCTCTATTTAATTTTCAGGACCCGCACTGCTGCTTTTCTGATACGGTTCATAACAGCCAGGCCGAGTCCGGCAGGTTCAGTCTCTTCAGCCAGGATCAGATCCATTTCCAGGGCATCCATCCGGCGCAGGTTACTGTAAAGGTTGCGAGCAAGCTGTTCAGAGCCTGTTTCCGTCATTAAGTCTTCAGGTGTACCGGGGTCAAGGTACCCTACCCTTAAACCTTTCCTCCTGTAGTAATTGAAAATCATTTTTATAAGCCGCCGGCGCCTGTTTATCGGGCCGGTTACCAGGATCAGCGGCGCCCGGGGCGAATAGTGACGGTATTTCATGCCCGGTGAGTGAGGGGCACTCCCGGAATACTTTAACCCCGATATTTCTAACCGGCAGCCCAGAGTTTCTTCCAGTTCCTCCCGGGTCAACCCACCGGGCCTGAGCATAACCGGTTTCAAACCTGTTAGATCCAGGACTGTAGATTCTACCCCGATTGGACAGATCGTGCTTCTGATCACAGCGTCGATTCGGCCGGCCAAATCTTCCAGGACATGGTTGTAAGTGGTCGGGCTGGGCCTTCCCGATCGGTTGGCGCTGGGAGCGGCAATTGGTACTCCCGAAGCAGCAATAAGATCCAGAGCAACGCGGTGATTCGGCATTCGGACGGCAACGGTGGAAAGTCCGGCGCTGACAATGGCCGGAACAGCTTCTGAGCGATGCAAAACCAGGCTCAGTGGGCCGGGCCAAAATTTGTCGATTAAAATATTTGCTGTGTCAGGTACAGTCTTCGCTATTTGATTTAGCTGTTCACGGCTGGAAATATGAACTATGAGAGGATTGTCAGGGGGCCGGCCTTTTGCCGTAAAAATACGCTTAACTGCTTCACTGTCCGTGGCGGCGGCACCCAGGCCGTAAACTGTCTCGGTGGGAAAAGCCACAAGCCCGCCATTTTTTATTATATTGCCGGCCCGGGTTACAGAGAGAGGGTCATCGCCAAGCAGCAGCGTTCCATAAACCTTTGTTATTGGACGGCTCATTATGCTTCAACTTCTTTCATCATTGGAAAAACACCCTAATCTTCGAGCACCAGGTAGGAAATATTATTGGCATGATCGGCAACCCTTTCCAGATTGCTTATGAGGTCAAGATAGATAACTCCTGCTGAAGGATAGCACTTTTTGGCATTTATTCTGTCGATATGACTTTTCCGAAGGGTCTTTTCCTGTTCATCTACTTCATCATCCTCGGCAACTACCTTTTTTGCGGCCTCCCGATCTTCATGTTCAAAGGCCTCGATCGATCTTTTCAGCATTGAATCTACTTTATTATAAAATACTATTATTTCTTCCAGGGCAGTGTCGGAAAAAGGCAGCCTCTCCTCGGTTTTAAGTTCACCCAGTTCCATAATGTTTTCGGCGTGGTCACCGATCCGCTCCAGGTCATTGGCCGCAGACATCAGGCTGGCCACCATCTTCGACTGTTCCCTGGTCAGGGAGTGCTGTGAAAGCTCTGCGAGGTAGACGTTTATTTCTTTTTCGAGACCGTCTACCAGCTCCTCCATTTGTTCGATATGCTTCATTTTCTTGAGATCGCTTTTTAGAAATACCTGCATCGATTCACCAAGCATTTCCCGGGCAATACCGGCCATGCGCAAGAGCTCCATTTTTGCTCCTCCGATAGCAGCGGCAGGCGTTTTTAAAATTCGCTGATCGAGATACTTCGGTCCAAATTCTATCTTTTCATCCTCGCCGGGGATAATGTAGCAGACCAGGCGGGTGAAATGCTTGAGGAAAACAATAAATAAAACTGTATTGAGCAAGTTAAAGGCGGTGTGGGTATTGGCCACCTGGCGGGGCACTGTTGTCGCTGTGTGAATAATTAACTCTGTAAAAGGTGTTAGCAGGATCAGGGCCAGGCAGACTCCGATTACATTGAAAAGCACATGGGCTACGGCTGCGCGGCGGGCGGCAACATTGGCTCCGATACCGGCAAGAATTGCTGTTATACTGGTCCCGATATTGGTACCCAGGACCAGGGGAACAGCCGCCTCAAAGGGTATCAGATCCTGCAGGGTCATGGCGATAATAACACCGGTGGCAGCACTGCTGCTTTGTATCAGCGCTGTAAAAATAGCTCCGGCTAAAATTCCGAGGATTGGGTATGCACTAAACTGAGTCAACATAGTATGAAAAGCTTCCAGGTCCCTTAAGGGGCTCATACCGCTGGACATTGTGGTCATGCCCAGGAAAAGAAGACCAAATCCGAGGATTGTTTGCCCGAGGTAGCGCTGGAATCGACGCCGCCCAAAAAAGTTAAGCAGCGATCCAATACCGATCGCCGGAAAAGCGATCACGCCAATTTTGAAAGAAACTATCTGTGCGGTAACGGTTGTCCCGATGTTTGCCCCGATAATCACGCTGATCGCTTGTGATAGATTCATCAGTCCGGCATTGGCAAAGCCGACGACCATTACCGAAGCTGTGCTGCTGCTCTGGACCAGGATAGTAACCAGTATGCCGGTCATTACCCCCAGCACCGGCTTGTTGGTTAAAATTTCTAAAATGCGCCGGAAACGATCTCCCGCCGCCTTCTGCATTCC
>SKPH01000003.1 GCA_007119615.1 Syntrophomonadaceae bacterium
ACGCCGACAGTAAGGGTTCCCAGTTTTTGCGCTACTTCTGCAACTACCGCCGCAGCGCCTGTACCGGTGCCCCCACCCATGCCCGCTGTGATAAATACCATGTCGGCTCCTTTGAGCATAGCCTCGATATCATCACGGCTTTCTTCAGCAGCTTTTCGGCCAATCTCCGGGTTTGCTCCGGCTCCGAGCCCTTTTGTCAGTTGTTCACCTATTTGCAGCTTGGTCCCGGCATTGGCCAGGTATAGTGCCTGGGCATCGGTGTTTATCGCGCAAAAATCAACTCCCTGTAAACCGGCTGCGATCATCCGGTTAACAGCATTGCTGCCTCCTCCACCTATTCCCACTACTTTAATCGAAGCGTATTGTTCCATTTCAATATCAAACTCAATCATTAAAAGCACCTCCTAAAATTGGTATGCTCTTCTATTCAATTATGTCGGTCATCCAGTCTTTCAGGCGCTGCCAGAGACCGGGACCGCGCTTTTTAGTCGGTTTGCCCCGTTCCTCGACAAACATTCTCGGCTGATAATGCTGAACGTAATGAAGCAGTCCGACTACCGTTGAATATGTTGGATTCTGAACTCCAACCATTTCGTACTCAGCCAGTCTTACCTGGTCACTTTCAAAAAAACGGCGCGGTACTTCAGTAATACCTTTCATTGAAGAGACGCCGCCGTGAAGAACAACCCCGGCCGGCGGCAAATACGGCCAACCCATTTTAATCATTTCTTCTTTGGCAATTTGAAAAATTTCCTGTACCCTCGGCTCGATAAAAGAAGTGAGCTCTCTTTCCGACACCAGCCTGAGCTCATTGCTGCCTACGGTTCTAATTTCAATTCTCGGTTCACTATCAGCAAGAGATAGCAGGGCTGAACCATATTCTTTTTTAAGCTCTTCAGCTTTATTGTGATTAATTCTCAACCCGGCAGCCAGATCGGTGGTGATATGATCTCCCCCGATCGGAATAACCGCCAGTTTTTGCAGCTTGCCATGCTGAAACAGCGCGATTTCGGTTGTTCCGCTGCCGATGTCAATCAGGAAAACTCCCAGATCCCTTTCATCAGGGGAGAGAATTACTTCAGAGTTTGCCATCGCCTGCAGGACCAGACCATTGATATTAATCCCGGCCCGGCTAATACAGCGTAGCAGGTTATGCAGCGAAGTAATCAGGCTGGTCACAACCAGGGCGTCGACTTCCAGACGAACCCCGAGCATACCAACCGGATCCCTGATCCCATCGAAACCGTCCACGATGTACTCACGCGGAATGATATCGACTATCTCCCGATCCATGGGCAGGGCAACAATTTTCGCCGCCTGCATCACGCGATCGACATCCTCGATACGAATTTCCCTATCCTCCGATGTTACCGCAACAACTCCCCGGTTATTAATCAACTCCATATTCAGGCCTTTTAAGCCGACATATGCGGAATCAATCTTAAAACCGGCCATCCTTTCAGCTTCTTCAACTGCGCTGACAATCGATTCAATGGTTTTATCCAGGTCGATTATTACACCTTTACGCACACCATCGGAAGGGCTCAGACCTAAACCGATAATGTTCACAGTACCATCGGGACGGGGTTCGCCGAGCCCAACCCTTACCTCAGCTGTGCCTACATCGATACCGACAATATAGTTTCTCTTATTCACTCAATTACCCCCTTACCCTTCCCAGCATGGTGCAAGTTTTACTAATTTATTCAACGCATATCAACAATTTCCTTTTTAATTTTTCTACGGCTCCACCTCCTTTTCCTTTGTTACTGTAGTGCCGGAGACAACCAGCCTGTTTCCGGAGCGGACATCGATCCTTGTTTCAGGATCAGCCGCAATATGGGGTATACTCTGTTGAACAAGTTCCATTTTGCGTTCCATATCTTTTCCATCGCCAAGCCAAATCTCCAGTCCCTCAGCTGTATAAATAATCAGGTTAAAGCTGTCTGAAAGATCTATCTGCCTTATTTCAAACCAGCTGTTCTCTTTCCAACCGGCAAAAAAGCTTTTCAGCGCTTCCCGCCTTTGACGACAATCCAGGGGAACCCCCGGTATAACCATCTCACCTTCTACACCTGTAATTAACGGGAATTCTCCCAGAGGTTCCTGCACATTGGCAAAACTTACAGTATCTCGATCTATGACCCAGAAACCATCAGCGGTCATAATGTAACCTTCCGGAATTCGTTCACTGACCCTAACTACAACTTGATCGGGAAGGATGCGGCTCAGTTCCACATTTTTCACCTGCGGAAGTTGCTCATATATCCGGCCGGCAATTCTTTCTTCCCGGAGCATCCAGATGCTCGACCCTTCTTTAATTCCGGCGGCTGCTATGATATCTGCAGCTTCAATCTCATCTGAACCTTCAACCCTGATATCGTTAACCCGGAAATAACTTTCTCCCTGCCAAAGCAGAAGCAGTAAAGCTGAAACCAGGGCCAGCCGGGAAATAAAGCGTAAAGCTTTTTTCCACCGGGGTTGAACGCTGCCTTTTTTTACCAGGCTGAGGTGATCGTTATTTCGTTTCACCGGTTATCTCTCCTCGCCGACAATCTTAACTTCAGTTTGGAGCTCGATTCCATGATTATCTTTAACCATCTGCC
>SKPH01000017.1 GCA_007119615.1 Syntrophomonadaceae bacterium
GGAGGCACGGGCGGCTTGCCACCCGATCTGGCTGAGCCACAGGCTCTCCACGCCCGCCGTATTGTGTTTACCCATCCGCGTAGCGGTGAAGTCATGGAACTTTCCGCACCTCTGCCCGAAGAATTCAAAAAAACCCTGTTGTGGTTAAAAGATCACGACAGTATTTAATAGTTACCGCAGCTAGTGCTTGCCCTGGCTTCTGCTCAGGTTAGCCTAAAAAATTCTTTCAGCCTTTTATCCTGCGGGTTGACGGTAATTGTTTCATAGTTTTCATAAAAAACAAAACCGGGTTTTCCTCCCGGGCGGCGGCGGACGTGGCGCACCTCGGTATAATCGATATCTACAGTGTTGCTATCGCGCCCCCGGCTGTAATAGGCGGCCAGGAAGGCTGCTTCCAGGGTATCTTCATGCGGCGGAGGATAAGGTGCCTCTTTTAAAATCACATGGCTTCCCGGTACCTGGCGGGCATGAAACCAGGTGTCCCGGCGCACGGCAACCTTGAATGTGATATAGTCATTCTGCCGGTTGTTCCTACCGACCAGGATGGTATGCCCTGAAGATGTTTTGAAGGTGAGAGGCCGGGGGGCGGTCTCTGTTTTCTTTAAGCTTTTCCGTTTCTCCCGCAACAGCCCGGTTTCAATCATCTCCTGCCGGATTTCTTCCAACGAATTTCCGGAATTGTTTTCAATGGTATAGAGCAGCTCACGGCAATATCTGATTTCTGCCCTGGTTTTGTTGAGCTGTTTTTTAATTTTTTCCTGGCCCTTTTTTGCCTTGCGGTAGCGGTTGAAATGATGCTGTGCATTCGTGGCCGCCGACTTTGACGGGTTAAGTGGTACAGGCACATTCCGGCCGGGGTTATACAGATCGGGGAGCAGAACACTTTCGGCTCCTTTCGGCACCCGGTTGCCGTAAGCCAGCAGCAGCTCACCGTAAAGCCGGTGCCGGGGAGCATTTTCTGCCGCCCGGAGTTCTTTCTCCTGTTCAAGGCGCTTCTTTTCCAGTGATCTATGGCGCTTTTTTACAGCGTTAATCAGTTGTTCCCGGAGCATCTTTTCCCGGTTCTCATGAATTAATTCGCTGTAAAATTGGTCAAGCATTCTGTTTACACTCTCAAATCGAACCTGTTCCCGGTCGGAAAGGTGGGTGAGCGGTATTGCCGCGTAAATTTTGAGTGCAGGCAGTATGACAGGTTCAGTGGAGCCGGATGCAGCGGCTGTAAAAACACTTCTAATCACTTCAAGAAGGAGAGCTGCGCTCTCTTCTGGCCTGTTGTCCCTCCAGCCGCTTCTGTGCAGCAGCTCTCTGGCTGTAAGCGGGCTGATGCCGCCGACAGCGCTGAGCAGGGCTGTTTCGGGGCTGCCGCCGCTTTCGGTGGCCTTAAGCATAGCAGCGGAGAATTGTTCGGAACTCATTTCCAGGGGGTTAAGTTTTTCCTGGAGGGGAGGTGACTGATACGGTTCTCCGGGCATAATTGCCCGCCTCGGATTTTTGTCCCACGACACGGGCCTGGCCGCCCCCAGGATCACTCCTTCCGCGTTAACCAGGATCAGGTTGCTGCGGCGGCTCATTATTTCGGCGATCAGTTTAACCGGCTGCATACCCTCCGGGGGATCAAAATTAATTTCAAGGATTCTTTCCAATGGAGGATTATTGAACGACACCGCCCGCCCGCCGACCAGGTATTTTCGGAGCAGCATACAGAAGGGTGAGGGTTGCTCCAACCCCTGGTAACGCTTTTCAGTCAGGTGAACGCGGGCGTACCCGGGATCAACCGAAAACAAGAGTCCCGGCTGGCTGCCCCGGGTGTAGAGGTGGATTATAATTTCACTTCTCCCCGGCTCGTAGACGCGCTGTACCGGGGCGCCTGAAAGTTGCTCCCGCAGTTCATCGGTAACGGCTTTCATGATTAATGTATCAAAAGACATAGTCACTTGCCCTCCCAGCATTCAGTATAAAACTTCTTTCCGGGCATGGCAAATTCAGGGCTTTAATTCATCCTTGAGATTGCCCTGATTTGATGATAATATTAACGAAGCAATAAAGAAGAATCAGGTAAAGGACGATAAATGCCCATGACCAGCAGTATGACCGGCTACGGCCGAGGCAGTAGTTCGCAGGAAGGTTTTACTTTTATCGCTGAGCTTCGCTCGGTCAATCACCGCTATGCAGATTTTGCCCTGCGTCTGCCCCGCGAACTTTATTCCCTGGAAGACCGCATTCGGCGTCAGCTTCAGCAATCGATCAAAAGAGGGCGGGTTGAGGTCAGTGTCGTTATGGATGAATTGCCAGCCGGGTTACGGCAGGTTAAGGTAAATTACGATTTAGCGGAGGACTACTACCGTGCGCTCCAGGTGTTGTCGGATCGCCTCGAGATCTCCGAAAAGATTACACTGGCGCACCTTCTGCAAATGCCGGAACTGTTTAAACCGGGCGGTATTACCCTGACCGAAGAACAGGTTTGGCCTGTGGTTAGCGCCGCCCTGCAGGAAGCGCTTGAACGGCTTTTACAGCAGCGCCGCGCTGAAGGAGACAATCTTTGCCGTGATCTGCTGGAAAGGTGTGCCCACCTGGAAGAACTGACTAAAGCAGCTGCCGGGAAGGCTGAAGAAGCTAAAGAAGATTGCCGCCGGCGGACCGAGGAAAAATTTTCAGAGTTATTAGCCGGTAAGTTTGAAGAGACACGATTGCTGATGGAATGTGCCCTGCTGGTTGATCGAATGGGTGTGGATGAAGAGCTGGTCCGCCTGGGCAGCCATATTGAAGCATTTCGGTCCAACCTGACCGGTTCTGATCCGGCCGGACGCAAACTTGATTTTATTGCTCAGGAAATGTTCCGTGAAGCAAATACCATCGGGTCAAAAGCCGGAGGATACCACCTGACCAACATTGTTGTAGAGCTAAAAGCGGAATTGGAGAAAATACGTGAACAGATCCAAAACCTGGAGTAAAAAAAAGGGGGTTTCATTATGGCTGTAAAATTGATAAATATCGGGTTCGGCAATATCGTATCCGCTTCCCGGATCATCGCTATTGTCAGCCCTGAATCAGCACCGATTAAAAGGGTTGTCAGTGAAGCCCGGGAACGGGGCCTGTTGATTGATGCTACCTACGGAAGACGTACGCGGGCTGTTATCGTTGCCGACAGCGGCCACATTATCCTTTCGGCGGTCCAACCGGAGACTGTCAAACACCGTCTCCAGGTCCGGGACAATAATGTTGAAAGCGCAGACGCAGAATAATAACTGCGGGAGATAATTTATGGCTGAAGGAATATTATTAATCATATCCGGTCCTTCCGGGGTCGGTAAAGGAACTGTATGCCGTCACTTAATGAGCATAAAAGATACGGTAAAACTTTCAGTCTCCACGACTACCCGTTCACCGCGGACCGGTGAGGAAGAAGGAAGAGAGTATAATTTTACGACCCTATCCCGGTTTAAGGAAATGATTAACGAAGGCGCCTTTCTCGAGTGGGCGGTTGTCCACGGGCATTATTACGGGACCAGCCTCTCTACGGTGCAAAGTCACCTGGCCGGCGGTGAAGTTCTGATTCTTGAGATTGATGTTCAGGGAGCCGCTCAGATCAGGAAAAAGTCTCCGGATTCAGTGTTTGTATTTCTTGCTCCTCCGTCACTGGAAGCCCTGGAAAATCGGATTACCGGGCGGGGCACTGAAAGTCCTGAAAAAATAAACCGCCGCCTGATAACAGCGCGGCGTGAAATGAATTCTTATCACCTGTATGACTATATTGTGGTTAATGATACAGTAGAACAGGCGGCGGCTTTGATCGGCGCCATAATCGACGCTGAGAAATGTAAAGTCAGCCGCGGAGCCCGTCCACCGGGCTGGGGAGGTGAAAGTTAATGATTTATCCTTCAATCGATGACCTTTTAACAAAGGTCGACAGCAAGTATACCCTGGTTATTGCAGCGGCTAAAAGAGGACGGCAGATCCGTAACGGCAGCCCAATAACGGTAGATACTAATTACGGCAAGGATGTTACTACCGCATTGCATGAAATTGAGGAAGGCAATATCGAGTATGAGCGTATTCGGGATGGAATTAAGTAGGAGTGGTTGCTTTGAAAAAAGTAATATTAGGAGTAACCGGTGGAATAGCCGCCTATAAAGCAGTAGAGCTGGCCAGGCATTTCGTACGGGGAGGAGCGGAGGTCCAGGTCGTAATGACCCCGGCAGCAACAGAATTTGTTGCTCCTCTGACATTTCAAACCCTGACCAATCGCCCTGCTTATGTTGAAATGTACACAGAGCGGACAGGTGATAAAATTCGTCATATCGAACTGCTTGAGGATGCCGACGTAATGGTGGTAGCGCCCGCAACTGCAAACACTATTGGTAAAATGGCCTGCGGCTTCGCCGACAACCTGTTAACCACCCTCTACCTTGCAGCTTCCTGCCCGGTAATTGTAATACCCTCAATGAATGTGAATATGTATCAACACCCCTCTGTTTGCGAGAACCTCGAAAAGCTGATCGGGCATGGCTGTCTGGTAATGGATCCCGATGCCGGAGAACTGGCCTGCGGAGTGTACGGCAGCGGGCGCATGCCCGAACCATCCGATATCTACAATTTTACCCGGGCTGCGCTGATGGTCAAAGATTACCAGGACCTGAATGTCCTGGTAACTGCCGGGCCGACCCGGGAACCTCTGGATCCGGTTCGTTTTCTGAGTAACCCTTCGACCGGGCTTATGGGTTATGCCCTGGCCAGGGCATTGAGTGAACGCGGAGCAAAAGTTACCCTGGTCAGCGGACCGGCTGTGCACAGGGTTCCGGCGGGAGTAAAAAAAATAGATGTGACAACCGCTGATGAAATGTACAGTGTTGTTCTGGATCATTATGAAGAAAGCCGCCTGGTGATCAAGGCGGCCGCTGTATCCGATTTCAAACCTTCCACCAGTGCGCAGCATAAAACAAAAAAAGGAGATGCGGCTCATTCGATCAAACTGGTTCCTAATCCCGATATCCTTCTCGAACTGGGCAAACAAAAAGGTAATCGCATCCTGGTCGGATTTGCTGCTGAAACCGAAAATATTATTGGTAATGCTCACGATAAACTGCTTCAAAAAAACCTCGATTTGATCGTGGTCAATAATCTAAAAGAACCCGGTGCCGGTTTTGCCGCCCCGACTAACCGGGTGTCGATTATTGATCGCAGCGGCACAGTCGAAGAGTTGCCCCTGTTGGAAAAAGAGCTTCTGGCTCATCATATCCTCGATCGGGTGGTTAAGTTGTTATAAGAATCTCCCGAGCAGGTGTGGTGTAATAAAGATCTCTATGAATGCAGCTGCGAGAAGTAGAAGTACAATCAGGGGAAGAGCCGATATCGCTTCCTTCCAGATAAACTGGAAGCTTTGGAGCCGGGTTTTACCCGGCAGAGGCGAAGCGATACAATGATAGCCGAATTTTAATCCGAGCGCTCCGCAGAAGAAGAAAGCAAACAGTTCAAATATACCGTGCGGCAAAATACCGAAAACAATCATCGTCAGCAGGGGAATCCCCTGTTCTACTGTTAAAGCAAACACAACTCCGACCAGGGCGCCGTTCAGGCCCAGCGTAATCAGTGGTGAAATTCCGGCGGCAGCTCCAAGGAGCAGCATCTGGGCCATCGATAGAAAATTATTCATGAATACAAGCAAAGCGCTGATTACCGGATGCGCTTCCATTATGAATGAGAAAAGTTCAAAAAGCAGGTCAAACTGGCTGTCCAGGGCCTGTTCAGCCGCAGATTCCGAAGAAGCCGTAGCAAAGTAAAAGATCACGGCGCTGATCATGAAAATTGAAAATGAGATTACCAGCCAGCTGCGATTTTCCCTGAGCACCTCTTTAACCGGAAAGAATAAGCTAAACATGACTCAAACCTCTTTCTTTTACTTAAGTTATCTTAACAAAATAATGCGCAGGGGTAAATAGATGCACAAATATGCCGAAGTGATAATCGACCTGGTCAGCAACGCCATTGACCGCCCCTTCCATTACAGCGTACCTTCCCATCTGCAGGAAAAGCTGCAGCCCGGTATGCAGGTAACTGTACCCCTTGGCAATCGCCGCTGCCGGGGCTATGTTTTGCGCCTCTTAAAAGAGACCGCGGTAGAGTCCCTGCGCGACATAATTGCTGCAGACGATCCCGAGCCACTTTTGACCAGGGAACAACTGGCCCTGGCTCACTGGTTGTCGATGCGCTGCTATTGTCGTAAGATCGATGCCCTGCATGCTATGATTCCGGCCTCTTTCCGTAAAGAAAAACGACCGAAAAAACCGCAGGTTATCGAAGCTGCAGCGGCAGCCGCTGATGCCGATTTGAAGCGTGCGCCGGCCCAGAAACAGGCCATCGGAATCCTGCTGGAAGAGGGGTCGCTTTCCCGTAATGAACTTATAAAAAAAGGGGTTAAACCTGAAACTATCCGCACCCTTGAAAAAAAGGGATTGATCCGGTCTGTTGCCGCCTTAGCCGGACAGAACAATCGAGAGAGCAAGGGTTTGCCGACTGTGCCGCGCCTGATGCGTGATGAACAGGCTGTTTGTTTCGAGCAGCTAAGTGCGGCCCTTGATCTTCCCGGGCCCCGGAAAATGCTTTTGCACGGGGTAACTGCCAGCGGTAAGACCGAAATATACATGCAGGGTATTGCCTGCTGCCTGGAGCGGGGACGTACTGCCCTGATCATGGTACCGGAAATATCGCTTACGCCCCAGATGATCGAGCACTTCGAAGGCCGCTTCCCCGGGCTTGTGGCTGTATTGCACAGCCGTTTGACAGTTTCTGAAAAAAACCGCCAGTGGCAGGCAATCATAAGCGGTGAAGCCAGGGTTGTCCTTGGCGCCCGTTCGGCCGTCTTTGCACCACTTGCCTCAATCGGTCTGATCGTTATCGATGAGGAACATGAAACCACCTACAAACAGGAAGATACTCCCCGCTATCATGCCCGCGATGTAGCCTGGTGGAGAGCTCGCTACAACCGGGCCGTGCTGTTATTGGGCAGCGCCACTCCTTCCCTGGAAAGTTATTACAGTACGGATACAGGCGATACGCAGCTTCTAAGTATGAAAGAAAGGGTTACCCCGACCCAACTGCCTCCCGTACAGGTCATCGATATGCGCAGAGAACTTAAAGAGAACCACCGGCATATCTTCAGCCGGCCGCTTCTGGCAGAATTGAACGGTGTTCTGGAACGCAATGAACAGGCCCTGCTTTTTATCAACAGGCGTGGCTTTGCCGGATTTGTGCTTTGCCGGGAATGCGGCTTCGTGGTCCGCTGCCCGTCCTGCGATGTTTCTTTAACCCTGCACAGGGATAGAAACCTGATGTGCTGTCATTACTGCGCCCATGAGGAACAGGTTCCTCAAACCTGCCCAAGCTGCGGGGGGATCAAGATCCGTTATTTCAGCGCCGGCACTCAGCGGGTTGAAGATGAAGTCAGAAAACTGTACCCCTCCGTTTCCCTGATCCGGATGGACAGGGATACCACCTCCAATCGCCAGGCTCACAGCTACTTCTACCGGCAGTTCAAGGATCGGAAGGCAAGCATATTGATCGGCACTCAGATGATCGCCAAGGGTTTTGATTTCCCCGGCGTTACACTGGTTGGAGTCGTTGCAGCCGATACAACCCTGAATCTCCCTGACTTCAGGGCTCCGGAGCGCACATTCCAGCTGCTGACCCAGGTTTCCGGACGCACCGCCCGCGGGACTGAAGGAGGGCGGGTAATAGTCCAGACTTATCACCCCACACACTACAGCATCCTGGCCGCCGCCGATCATGACTATGCTGCTTTCTATGAAAGGGAGCTTGAAAACCGCCGCCAGCTTTCATACCCTCCGTTCAGTGACCTGGTACGTTTTCTTTTCAGCGCAGAGGATGAGAAAGCAGTCTTCGAAGCTGCAAACTGGTTTACCGACCTGCTTGAGCCTTTCGGCGATGAGGCTGAGCTCATGGGCCCGGCCCCGGCTTCACTTTTCCGCATCAAGGAGCAGTACAGGGTGCAAACAATTCTGAAGGGCGAATCCTTAACCAGGCTGGCCCCCGCGATTAGAAAGGTGATCCGTGAATATCACGATCACAAACCCCCCTGGGCGGTTCGCCTGGCAGTAGATTTCAATCCTCAGGTAGTGTTATAATTTATTAAGAGGTGATCCTGATGGCTCTCAGAAAAATTTTGAGCGATAACCATCCAGTCCTGCTTACTCCGACCCGGGAGGTAAAAAAAATTAACAGCGGCGTTATGCGCCTGCTTGATGATATGATCGAAACAATGCGCGAAGCCGGCGGTGTAGGGTTGGCTGCAAACCAGGTTGGCGTTTCGAAGCGCATCCTGATTGTCTCCGAGGGCGAAGAGGTGGTGCTCGAGTTGATAAACCCTTACTGTGAACATACCGAGGGGGAAGAAATCGGCGTGGAAGGATGTTTAAGTATACCGGGTTTGTACGGCGAGGTGCCGCGTGCCGAAAAAGTCGTAGTCAGGGGCCTCGATCGGGAAGGCCGTGAAATACGGATCGAGGCTGAAGGTTTAGTGGCCCGAATTTTGCAGCATGAACTTGATCATCTTGAAGGGGTTCTTTTTACCGGGAAGGCCCTGCGGATGCTCGAGCCGGAGGAGCTGCAGAGCGAGGAACAAACTTGAACCGGCTGAAAATAATATTTATGGGAACGCCTGCTTTCGCCCTGCCGTCTTTGGACCTTCTTAACCTTTCCTCCCACCGGCTCGAAGCTGTAGTCGTGCCACCGGACAGACCCTTTGGGCGGGGCGGGAAAGTACGCCCCGCGCCGGTCAAAGCGTGGGCTCTGAAGCAGGGACTGGAAATACGGCAGCCCGGTAAACTGTCTGAAGAATCCTTTACAGCCTGGATCGAAGAAAAGAAGCCCGATCTGGTCGTTACAGCCGCCTTTGGCAAGATCCTGCCCCCGGGTTTACTAAAACTGCCTGCTCTCGGTGCTATAAACCTTCACGCTTCATACCTGCCCGCTTATCGCGGCGCCGCGCCGATCCACCGTGCCGTCATTGACGGAGCCGAATACAGCGGAGTATCGGTAATTGAAATGTCTTCCGACCTTGATGCCGGGGATATAATCATGCAGGAAAGAGAAGCTATATCTCCTTTTGATACAACCGGTATGCTGCACGATCGGCTGGCCGTTCGGGGCGCTTCCCTGCTGATGAAAGTGGTAGATGCCCTGGCACAGGGACCGGTTAAAACGATTCCTCAGAATCAAGCCCTGGCCACCTATGCGCCGCCTCTTACACCCGAGGACGAGAAGTTGGATTGGAACTGCACCGCTGTCGAACTTTATAACCGGATCCGCGGATTAAATCCCTGGCCGGGCGCCTACACGACTTTTGAGGGCAAGAGACTGAAAGTCTGGCGGGCGTCTCGGCCCGAAACAGGTCTGAGCGGCGAGCAAGGGCAGGCGCCGGGAACGATCCTGGCCGTCGGTGAAGCTTCCTTGACCGTTGCCACCACAGACGGTGCCCTGACCCTGCTCGATTTGCAACCGGCGGGGAAAAAACCGATGGACGCCGGTTCTTTTTGCTGCGGATACCGCATTGAACCGGGCCGGCGACTTAACGGGGAGTAGCCGCCATGAAAAGTAAAAAAAAGGCCCGGCGAAGCGCCCGCGAAGCAGCCCTGAGGGCCCTGGTCAGGGTCGAACAGGACGGAGCCTACCTGAACCTGGCCCTTCCGGCCCTGCTCAATAATTTTACGGCGGACGAAAGAGCGCTTGCCGTACAGCTGGCTGCAGGAACTATTCAGCGGCTAAATACACTTGACTGGGCTGTGAACTTGTTTTCCCGCCGCTCAATCGAAACTTTTACCCCCTGGGTCCGCAACCTGCTGCGGCTCAGCGCTTACCAGATTATATA
>SKPH01000036.1 GCA_007119615.1 Syntrophomonadaceae bacterium
CGCTCATAAAGATCTTCACCCATTTCATCGGCAAAGGTTTGCTCCAGCAGATATAAGTAAAGGGAGTTATAGAGAGACGGGCCTACTTCGTCAGCTGCTTCAATCGGCTCATCAAGCCATTCCTCGAAAATAAGCAGTGCCGCCGACTCAATTTCATTCAGTTCTGCCTGTTGCAGTGCACCGATCAGCACTTCTCCCAGAAATTCTGCCTGGGTGTTGTAAAAACTGCTTTGGCCCCGGATCATATCCTCGAGGGTATAGTTATCCTGCCCTTCAAGTTCCCGCCAGATGCTCATCGCCCGGTAAGGAGATGCCCACTCGCTGGTAATGAAGTAGGGATAATCGTCGTCTACAACGCGGTGGTTCGCCGTGACGATAATTCCTTCCGGCGGATTGTAAAGGGTGGGCAGTTCATCCAGGGGGATATAGCCGATCCATTCCTGCTCATCTGTCGTGCCGTCGGCAGGAAGCAGGCCGCTTCCACTGCGGCGAATCGGGATCAATCCGTTGGCCCGGTAACCAATATTGCCCTCGCGATCGGCATAAACTGCATTTTGGGTGGGGGTCATAAAGTAATCCATGGCGTCAATGAATTCTTCCCAGTTACCGGCTGTTAAAACACCGGGGAGCAGATCTGCCTGCCGGGTACCTTCCAGGGCTGTCCAGCGCATGCTCATGGGAATTTCAAGGTTTTCAATAATATTGGTGATAACCGGCCCATGATGGGTAATCATCACTTCAACTTCACGCGGTTCAGGTTCACCCTTCACCTGGAACGTTTCCACAATAATTTCAGCATCGACCCACTGGCCCATGTAGAGATACTGCTGCGGGTTATCCGGGTTAAGCTCAAGGATATAAAGATCCTGAACATCGGGGCCGGTGTTGGTAAAGCCCCAGGCGATTTGCTCATTAAAACCGACGATGAGACCCGGTATACCAGGGAACATCACACCGGTTGCATTGATTTCATCTTCTACGATCAGATGACTGTTATGCCATATCGAGGGCAGGCCCATACCCAGATGCATATCATTGGCCAGGATAGCGCCATCTCCCGGGGTCAGGTCGCCGCTGATCACCCAGTTATTTGAGCCGAGGCCGGGCATATATTTTGTCCGGCCGCCCAAATCGGCGATGCGTGACAGGGCAACAAGGCCTTCAACGATACTTTCGCTCGCCTGACTCCCACCTTCACTTCCTATGGCGGTAATTACCGGGCCGTAATCGGGATAGTCGGGAAAGATTTCTTCAGCAAGTTCCAGGCCGACCTGCTCGATCAGTGCGTAGTTAAAAAGTTCGGTGTCCATGTTGCCCGCTAAATACCAGGACATGTAGACAGCGATAGACAGACTGTCAAGCGGACTCCACGGTTCGGGACTGTAGCCGAGCAGAGTAAACTCCGGTGAAAGGCGCCCCCGGTTATCATCGATGTAAGCGCTAACACCGGCAGAATAAGATTCGAGCATGCTCAGGGTTTCCGGTTCCAGCATATCATAATTTTTTTGGGCTGCCCTTAAAAACCCGACAGTCAGTGTAAAGGTATCGGTATCTATAAAATCTTCGCCGAGAATTTCCGAGAGTTTACCGCCCACACCGCGCCGGCTCATATCCATCTGCCACATGCGGTCCTGGGCCTGGGCGTACCCCTGGGCGAAGGACAGGTCTTCTATGTTGGCGGCAATAATGTGAGGGACACCGTATTGGTCACGGTATATTTCCACCGGTGAATCCACATCAGCTGTTATGCTGCCGCTTGTTTTCGGAAGCCCCCCGCGGGCAATCCAAAATACCGCTCCTGCTGCGACCACTAATAATACCAGGACAATAATCAGCACAACCCAGGGCCACTTTTTCCTCAATTTCGATCCCTCCCAGCATTTATGGCTTTATATTCTATATTTTTCGACAAATATTACGCTAATCCTTCTAGCCAAACACTAGATGTCGGTTACCTAAAAATACTTGCAATCCAAGGGCTAAACGTTTATATTAATATAGAGAAATAACCGTGCGGGTGTAGCTCAATGGTAGAGCCCTAGCCTTCCAAGCTAGATACGTGGGTTCGATTCCCATCACCCGCTCCATGCTTTATAAATAGGGGTTTTTCGGAATTTCTAATCAACCAAAAGTTGTAATGGACTGTGCCCCAAGATGCCCTCCCGGAATAAAAATGGGAGGGTATTTGTTTTGGTGAGGTATTAAAGGCCCTGCGCGCGAATGTTAGCCTGGAGAACGCGCTACAGCAACTTCGGATGCTTCAAAAAGATCTGCTGTAACAGGTCAATTGTAAACAGATTCCATGATCCAAAACCTCAATGTCCGGCATTATTTTTCGCGGCAAATTGTATTTCTAACACACTTATAACAGGATTATGTTATGATTATAATGACAAAGAATATAATTACTATAGGAAAAGTGGTGATAGGTTTATGCCAAATAATAAAAGAGTTTTTTCCGCGGAGCTAAAAGGTTGGAGGAGACAATGAAACCAGGTTTTTATATGGTCACTTGAACC
>SKPH01000042.1 GCA_007119615.1 Syntrophomonadaceae bacterium
CATAGAAAGATTGGATTAAAACTTCAAAGATTGATTCGGGTTCTTTTTGCAGAGGACTCTGCGCTCCTACATTTACTGCTATTAAATAATCGACATTCCTCCCTTTAATCAAAGCCGACGGCAGGTTATCAATCAACCCCCCGTCTACAAGCAACAGCTTATCTCTTTTAACAGGAGTAAATATGCCGGGTATAGCGCAGCTGGCTACTACTGCATCGGCAACAGGCCCTTCATCCATTACTATTTCTTTTCCACTTATTAAATCAACTGCATTCACTAATAGAGGAAGTTCTAACTGATCAAAAGCGATGTCGCCCAGATGTTGCTTAATTATTTTTAACAAGCGTGAAGAATCGATTAACCCTCTGCGCGGAATGGATATCTTCACCAGATTTTTCCATGATAACTTTGAAGCAATTTCCGTCAATTCATCTACGGACTTGCCGGCGCAATAAAGTGAACCGACAATACTGCCGGCGCTGGTCCCAGCGATACAGCATAGTTTTGCCTTGCGTTCTTCCAGGTATTTAAGAACACCGATATGGGCAATTCCTCTCGCTGCGCCTCCGCTTAAGGCCAGTCCGATCCTCATGCCTGTGAAACCTCCTGTACGACCATAACTATTATTCCTGAAAATATCGCTATCTATTCATAGTGCTGATAATACGCAAACCTTCAAGTGTTAAGAGCGGGTTTACTTCACTGATAGTCTCAGATTCACTGGCTATCAACGAGGCAAATCCTCCGGTGGCTATGACCTGGGGTTCAATCTGAAATTCCCTGACCATCCGCCGAACAATACCATCAACCTGGCCGACAAAACCGAAAACAATTCCCGCTTGCATGCTGGCTATTGTATCCTTGCCAATAACCTTCTCAGGTCTGACAATTTCAACACGGGGCAGCTTTGCCGCTTTCTGAAAAAGAGCTTCCAGCGATATGCCGATACCCGGTGCAATAACTCCGCCTAAATAGTCACCGGTTTCTGATATGGCACAAAAAGTTGTTGCCGTTCCAAAATCGACTATAATCAATGGGCCACCATACATGTTATAGCCTGCGACAGCATTAACGATCCGATCGGCTCCCACTTCTCGTGGATTATCTGTTACAATATTTAAACCGGTTTTAATTCCGGGGCCAATTATAAGCGGTTCAACGTTAAAATATTTTGTAGCCATACGGTCCAGCGAATACATCAATGGAGGGACAACTGAGGATATGGCAACTGCTTCTATATCACTTAGTCTAAGATGGCTGTTATGAAGCAAATTCTTAACGACCATGCCCAGCTCATCTTCTGTGCTCTCCTTACGGGTAGCCAGGCGCCAGTAAATTAAAATTTTGTCTTCACGGTAGACCCCAAGCATAATATGGGTGTTGCCGACATCGATGGTTAGAAGCAATAAAGTCACCCCGGTTAAGTATATTTGCATTCTGCCTGATTCGCAAGGCACTTAAACTATAGCAGATTGGGCCGGCTTTGAAAAGACAACGGGGTTAGAGGTCCTGGAACAGGGGTACGCTATAATGGAGGAAAAGAATTTGATCCGTCGAAGTACAACTACTACACTGACATCAAGAGTTCGCCCGAGGAGGAATAATATTTGCTGCTGAAGAGACTTAGCGCCAATAATTATTTTATTGCCATGCTTGTTTTGCTCGGGATTACAATATTACTGGTTGTTTCAGTCTTTATTCTGACTGCTTATATTCCGGAAGCCCTGGGCCGTGAGCCATATAATTACGAAATAAATTGCGCCTTTGAATTCGAACCTTGGGCATTTGAAGCTGATGGCCTGGAAGTCAGCTTTCCGGAAGGCGGAGTGATCGTTAATACCAACCTGACAGATCGCATCAGAAGTGATTTGCTGCTCGGGGAGGGTACTTTCAGACGAGATGGTCACCCACCGGCTGCAGAGCATACGGGAGGGTTGTTTTTAGTAACCGATCATCAACTCTTTGAGCAGATCAGGGGCGACAATATTTTTATACCGGTAGAAGACGAGCTATTTTTGGCCCAGCTGGCGGCGATCGTGGACAAACAAATAGGAATCCCGGTAATCTGGGACGATACCTTCAACATGTCTTTCCATAAGAATGCAGGGTTAATTTACCAATACTTTGTAACCCCTGAAGGGGAACCAATCCTGCCTCCGAGGGATAATGAGCCATCTGTGGCCATATTTGGATCATTCATGGTCTATACACTCTATATTGTGATTTTGCTGCTGGTTTTAACCATCCTATCTCCGGATCATCATTATTCCCGATACTGGATTCATTTAAGAGAGACCCACCCGGGAATTTTCAGCCTTGCAGTCATTCCTGTTATAGCAGTTCTGGCTGCTGCCAGTGAGTTGATACCTGAATTTTTCAGTTTGCCTGATTATTACGCAGTACTCGGATATGGTGCAATACTTGCCCTGCTGATTTTATCAGCCAGGATAGGGAAAATCGACTACCTGGATTTTGGCCTGCGCCGGGACAGGCTTAAAAATGGCTATCTTTTGGCAATCGTAGCTGCGATGCTCATCGTCGGGGCGGCACGAGGCCTTCCCGGGGAACTAAGTATCAGTGGTCCCGGCACATTCCTGCTGCTGCCGCTGTTTTTTTTGCTGCTTTCCCTGCCTCATGAAATGATCTGGCGTGGGTATATCCAGGCTTTCTTAAGCCGCCGGTTGGGTTTTGCGAAGGGACTGTTGGCTACAGCCTTGTTGGCAGCTTTGATCCATTATGTTTATCTGATGATCTCTGCACCCTGGATGACGGGGTACGCCTACACCTACCTGGAGGTAGCTGTTCTTGTACCCGGACTGGCTATTATACTCGGGTATCTCTATCTGCGCACCGAAAACATCCTGGCATGCGCACTTTTACATAGTATGATTCTATGGTTGCCCGGTATTATTATTTAATTGCGGAAAGGCGGTTTTACAATGGACAAGGGAAAAATCATCAAAGCAGTTGAAATGATCCTGGAAGCAATCGGTGAAGACCTTAACCGGGAAGGATTGCGCGGCACACCTCAGCGCGTTGCCAATATGTATACTGAGCTATTCAGCGGACTGGAGGAAGATGCCAGGTCTCATTTACAAACCTGTTTCATTGAAGATGGCCATGACGAGATAGTACTGGTTAAGGATATATCTTTTTATTCCATGTGTGAGCACCATTTGCTGCCTTTTTATGGGAAAGCCCATGTTGCTTATCTTCCAGCAAAAGGAAGGATCGTCGGCCTGAGCAAATTGGTCAGGGTTATCGATACCGTATCAAGACGACCGCAGCTACAGGAGCGGTTAACAAGCAACGTTGCAGATATCATAACTGAAGAGTTGAAGCCAAAAGGGGTTGTCGTGGTGGTTGAAGCAGAGCACCTCTGCATGAGCATCCGTGGAGTAAGGAAGCCGGGATCAATAACTGTCACATCGGCAGTTCGCGGACTTTTCAGGAGGAATCCCAGTTCCAGGGTCGAGGTGTTTAGCCTGATCAAAGGTAATGGTAGTTGATAGCAGGAGGCCTCTAATGGAAAGAGTTAACCGGATAATCGCCAATGCCGATTATAAACTATACCTGCAGAAAAATTTGGCCGAGGAAAAGAAACGTCCTTTTTGCAGCCATCATTTCGAGCATTTACTGGCTGTAGCCCGGTTATCATATACCCTGCTTCTCGAAGAAGGCTGCCCCTTTATTTCCCGGGAAATAGCTTATGCAGCCGGATTACTTCACGATATAGGACGATGGCAGGAGTACCGGTCCAAAACAGATCATGCCCATTACAGCGCTGAGCTGGCTGAACCAATTTTGGCCCAAGCAGGATTTTCCGAAGAAGAAAGCCAATTCATACAAAAAGCAATTGCTCAGCACAGAATAAAAGGCTTATCAGGTGGGCATCGTTCTCCTCTCAGTAAAGCACTGAGCAGAGCCGACAGTTTATCACGCCTTTGTTTTCTATGTGATGCCCGCAACAGCTGCACTGAACTCGAGAAACAGCCACACCGGGAAAAATTGCAGTATTAAACGTTCCGAGGTGATTTAATGCAGGCAATTCACCTGAGCCATAAGCTGATTTGGAAAGAACTCCAAATGCTGGGCTGCAGCAGTACGGACGCTGATCAATTTATCAGACATAATCTAAATTATTTTTTCAAACTGCGTGGCATCCCGGAGCCTGCAATGCCCTTCTTAAAAAAAGAGGCTTTAGCTCACTTAACCGGTGCAGTATTTTCACATGAAACCGGCCGGACAGGGCCGGGCGCTGAAGCCGTCATCTCCGGTTCAGAGTCGGAGCTTACAGCATTGGGCCATGCTTTGATCGCTCAGGGAGGGGCAGCGGCAGTCGTGGGCCAGATTCTGCAAGATTCCCTTTCTAAACTTTACCTTCAATTGCCACAGGGCCTGAAACTTGGTGAACACTTATTACCCCTCGGCAAACGAACGCTGGTGATGGGGATATTAAATGTTACCCCCGACTCATTTTCAGACGGAGGCCGCTTTAGCCAGCTTGAAGAAGCACTTACCCAGGGCTATAAACTGGCTAAAGAAGGCGCTGATATTCTTGATATTGGAGGTGAGTCTACCAGACCGGGTTCACAACAGGTGCCTGCAGAAGTTGAGCTAAAACGCATTATGCCGGTGATTGCAGCGTTGAAAAAAGACCGCTCCTTTAAAATCCCTCTTTCAGTTGATACCTATAAAGCCGAAGTCGCCGAAAAGGCCCTTGCTGCCGGAGTTGAAATGCTTAATGATGTCTGGGGCTTTAAAGAAAATGCAACTATCGGCCAGGTTGTTTCGCGTTACCGGGTTCCTGTCTGCCTGATGCACAATCGGCGCAGCACCGACTATAACGATCTTATCCCTGACATATTGGAAGAACTGGAAGAATCAATCGAACTGGCTCACCGGGCGGGCATCGATGACAGCCATATAATAATTGATCCGGGTATAGGGTTTGGGAAAACCTTGGAGCAAAACCTTGATGTAATGCTGCATCTTCAGGAAATCCGCAACCTTGGCTACCCTTTACTGCTCGGAACTTCAAGAAAATCGATGATCGGGAAAACCCTGGCCCTGCCTGCAGAAGAACGCCTGGAAGGAACCGCCGCTACAATTGCCTACGGAATTAGCGCCGGCGCAGACATAATCAGGGTTCACGATGTCCTGCAGATGCGAAGGGTTGCAGTTATGACAGACGCCATGATTCGGAGGTAACCTTAATGGATCGGATAATAGTCGAGAGAATCACTTGTTTCGGGTACCATGGAGTACTATTGGAAGAACAAACCATGGGCCAGGAATTCCAGGTAAGTCTGGAACTGGGAGTCGATCTTACCGGAGAGCTGGACGATCAAATTGATAATGTGCCTGACTACCGTGTGGCAGTATCAATTGTTGAAGAAGTCCTGTACGGCCGGTCATGCCGTTTGCTTGAAACCCTGGCTGTTCGAATCGCCGATAAGCTGCTGGCTTTACCGGGGATAGTTGAAGCAACTGTTGAAGTCCGTAAGCCGAATCCGCCAATACCGGGTGTTCAGGGTGGCGTCAGCGTCATTATCACGAGGGGGGGCAGCTAATGAAAGCAGCATATATCGCTCTCGGATCAAATATGGGTGATCGTTTAGATAATTTAAAGCGTTCGCTGGAACTGCTGTCGTCCGGAAAAGGTATCTTTGTTACGGCAGTCTCTGCTGTTTACGAAACAGAACCTGTTGGTGGACCTGAGCAGGATCTTTATCTTAACGCCTGCGCCTCACTGGCAACCGATCTGCCTCCAACCAGCCTTTTATTAAAGATGCTTGATATTGAAACCGGGATGGGAAGAACAAGAGATCAGCAATGGGGGCCAAGAATTATTGATCTGGACTTGCTGGTCTATGAAGGGATAACTATGAAAAGCCCTCTTCTCGAATTGCCGCACCCCCGCCTGGCGGATCGCGATTTTGTCTTAATTCCCCTGGCCGGTATTGCCCCCAACCTGGTAATCCCAGGCCGGAACAGGAAAGTCCGTGAAATACTTTCCAGGCGCGACCCTGCCAAGGGTGTCAGGTTATACAAACCTTCCGGCTGGCACTCAACTGTCCGGAAACCTGGTTTAACGGATCGGAATTTTGATTAAAACACTGCGCCCTTACTCCAGCATCGAAAGGGCGGATAAATACCGCCTTAATGATAACGTGGGGCGCAAATCCCGGATCTTAAACCCGTAAGACCGAAAAAGGGACGCCGAAACGGCGTCCCCTGTCATTTCCACTATTCGTCCCGAATTGAAAGATCCGGTCTTAGAATAGACCCTGCACTTTACCGGTATCGACGTTGACGTCGACCCTGCGGTAGGCCGGGTTAGCCGCAGTACCGGGCATCAGGGAGATAGCACCTGCGACCGGCACAACAAAGTCAGCTCCACCGTAAGTGAGAATATCGCGGATCTGTAATTTCCAGCCCGTGGGGACACCTTTCAGCATCGGGTTGTCGGTAAGGCTGAGATGGGTCTTAACCATACATGTTCCCATCTTCTGGAACTTCGGATCCCCTTCCATCTTCTTCGCTTTTTCAAGCGCTTCGGATGTATATTCAACACCGTCTGCACCGTAAACTTCCCTGGCAATAAGATCAATGCGCTCGCGCAGGGGAGTTTCTAATTCATAGAGGAACTTAAATTCAGTAGGTTCATCGCAGGCTTCGACTACGGCGTCGGCAAATTCCGTTGCCCCTTCGCCACCGTACTGCCAGTGCTTGGAAAGAGCGACCCTGGCCCCGGCTTCTTCAGCCAGGCGGCGGACAGCCTTAACTTCATTATCGGTATCGGTATAGAAGTGGTTAATACAAACCACAGGATTGATACCGGCTTTTTTAACTGTTTTTATGTGGTGAATTAAGTTTTCACAACCCTTTTCAACCCATCCGATATTTTCTTCCTTGTATGCCGGGTCAAGCGGCTGGCCGGGCATTGGTAGCGGAGCCCCACCATGGCATTTCAGAGCTCGGATTGTCGCCACGATAACGGCACAGTTCGGCTTGAGATTTGACATCCGGCATTTCAGGTTCCAGAACTTTTCGAAACCAATATCGGCGGCAAAACCCGACTCGGTAATTACATAGTCGCTTAATTTCAGAGCAACACGGTCGGCAATAATTGAAGATTGACCGATTGCGATATTGGCGAATGGGCCGGCATGGACAAATACAGGCTGTCCTTCAAGGGTTTGCAGAAGGTTCGGGTTGATCGCATCAACCATCCAGGCTGTCATTGCCCCGGCAACATCGAGATCGCCAGTGGTAACCGGGTTGCCTCTCTTGTCATAAGCAACGACAATCCTGGCCATCCGTTCGCGCATATCCTTTAAATCCTTGGCTACAGCCAGTATCGCCATAACTTCTGAAGAGACAGCAATAGCAAAATTCGAATTCATCATAAATCCGTCTTTTCTGTCGCCTAAGCCGATAATGATATTGCGAAGGGCCTGGGCACAGAAGTCGATAATCCATTTCATCTCAACATTGCGCGGATCGATATTTAATCTCTTCAGGCCACTACGCTCCAGGAAGGCATCAGTGGAATTGAATTCGTGCTGAATCCGGGAGGTCAGAGCAACCATAGCCAGGTTATGGGCATTCATGATCGCATTGATGTCACCGGTTAAACCGAGCGAAAAAGGAGTCAGCGGAATGCACTGTGCCAAACCGCCTCCGGCAGCAGAACCCTTTACGTTCATGGTCGGGCCGCCTGATGGCTGACGGATAGTTGCAATAACATTTTTACCCCGTTTACCCATTCCCTGGGTCAGGCCCATTGTCGAAGTCGACTTGCCCTCTCCAAGCGGGGTGGGAGTAATAGCCGTAACATCGATATACTTTCCATCGGGTTTGCCTTTCAGTCTTTCAAGCACTTTTTTGTAGTCGACTTTAGCCACGTAGTGGCCATGGGGAAGAAGTTCTTCCTGGTCAAGCTTTAACTCTTCCGCCAACTGGTATACCTTCTTCATGCCCGCTTCTGCAGCTTCGGCAATTTCCCAGTCGGCATGTTTGGTTGGATCTAATGCCATCAATACTACCTCCTTGTTATTATAAATTTCTCCTGACCGCAAATATTTTTACGCAGACAAAGTCATTTATTCAACATAATAACTGCAATTCCTGCCTTGCTGTTAAATATTTCACTTATTTTTTGCCCCGCCTTTATAATCCGCTGCAGACGGAATCCCACAGAGTGAAGTTGCCATTAAAGCTGCCCTTTCCACTGCTTCCTCCACCGCCTTGGCTGCCATCAGGCTGACAATATTTACATCGGCGATTAAACTGCCTCTTGACAGAGCAAATACAGTATCACCGTCCCACATAGTATGCACGGGCCAGATTGAACGGGCCAGGCCGTCCTGGGCCAGCTGACATACCTTGGTAAGCGCTGCAGTGCCGAGCGATGCATTTGTAGCTACCACCCCCAAAGTGGTATTGCCGAAAAAACTGCCCGCACCGGTATCCAACAATACCTCTGAGGTTAAATCCATTTTACCGGTTTCCGGGTTGCGAGGCCCCGCCAACAGATTCCCCTTACGGTCAAAAATATCACCAAAAGCATTAACCACCACGAGGGCGGCAACGATCAACTCTCCTTTTTGTATTGCAGCCGTACCCTGACCTCCTTTTACCGATTGGGAGATGCCATAAATTTTACCAACAGTAGCCCCTGTGCCTGCACCTACCGAACCCTCTGGAACAGGCCCTGTTGAAGCATCGATACAGGCCTGGTAACCCATTGCTGCGTCAGGACGGATTCTGCCGTTCCCGATAAAGAGATCAAACAATACTGCTGCAGGCACTACAGGCACTTTATAATGACCGGCCGGAAAACCGCAACCCCTCTCCTCCAGATACCTGGTCACACCTGAAGCGGCATCCAATCCAAAAGCGCTGCCCCCTGCCAGTACAATGGACTGTACCTCCGCAACCAGCTGTCCCGGACGCAGCAAGTCTGTTTCTCTTGTTCCGGGAGCTGAACCGCGCACTTCGACGGCTGCCCTGGCACCTGCTTCAACCAGTACAACGGTCACACCGGTGGCAGCATCAGTATTGGAAACAGACCCGACCTTAATTCCCTCAATATCAGTTAAACCTGATACCACAGACGATCACTCCTCTGACTGGTATGTTATACTAAAGCTAATATTTCGGAATTGATGAAAAACAAATTTAAACCCCGGCAGGTAGCTAAGCGCAATATTCAAAATTGGAGGAACCTACAAAAACTGTTATGCTAACTAACAACCCTAAACCGCTGATTGACAGCCACGTCCATATCTTCCCTGAAAAAATGATGAAAGCAATTTTTACTTTCTTCCATGCACAGTATCAATGGGACCCGCCTTTTTCGACAAACCCGGAAGTTATACTGCGCGACTTGGAAAATCAGGGAGTAAACAAGTCCTTTTGCCTGGCTTATGCTCACAAACCGGGAATCTCGCGGAAACTTAACAGCTGGCTGGCAGGTTTCAGCAACAGTAATCCATCGATAATTCCATTCGGAGCAGTCCATCCCCTGGATCAAGATATGCGATCAATTGTACTTGAATGTCTCGACCAATTCCGGTTCCCCGGTATGAAGCTTCATTGCCAGGTCCAGCAATGTAGCCCCGATGATGAGAGGCTAAATCCCCTATACGAATCAATCATAGAGCGTTCGGGCGGTATGATTATTCACGCCAGCAGCTTTCCCCAACCCCATAAAAAATACCTGGGAATAGATCATATCTCCCGGCTGTTAAAACGTTTTCCCGATTTAAACCTGATTATTCCCCACCTCGGGCTGTATGAGCTTCCAGGGTACCGCAAATTGCTCGAAAAGTACCCGGGTCTATACCTGGATACCGCTTTTGTTTTCCAGAACGGGGGTTACATACCACCGGTTGATCAGATAGTTGAAATGCTGCTTGCTTTCCCGGATCGCATTATCTACGGAAGCGATTACCCATTTATCCTTGAAGCACCCCAAAACGGTATAAACCGTATTCTGGAACTCGGCCTGCCTCCGGAAAGTTACAGGGCCCTTTTTTACGACAATGCCATGAATTTTTTAGCAAGAATAACTTTGTAAGGTAAAATTAAAAAGGAGCCCTGCGGCTCCTTTAATGTTCTCACTTTGGATTTTCTTTCTGTTCATTTTTTTGCTGAAATGAAGCGCGGCGATCTTCTTTTTTCTTGATCTCCTCCACTTTCCCTGTTTCAACTACAGTCTCTTCTCCCGTTTCTGCTTCTACTGTATCTGCCTCATTATTGACATCCGCTTCCGATGCTTCAGGTTCTGTTGTCTTTTTTTCATCAACAGTCTCATCGTCTTCATCCTCATCCGTCGCATCTACTCTGTCCGGAAGGCTTCTGCCTTCCACCAAAGCCTTGATTTCTTCGGCATCGAGGGTTTCTTTTTCAATCAAAGCCTGGGCAATTAATTCCAGCTTGGAACTTTCCTTTTCAAGAATATCCTGTGCTTTCTGATAACAGGTATCGATAGTCTTACGGATCTCCTGGTCAATTGCTTTGGCAATTTCTTCGCTGTAATCACGATCCCTGGCCAGATCCCTGCCCAGGAATACCTGGTCATGTTTTTTGCCAAGAGTAATCGGTCCGAGTGCGTCGCTCATTCCGTACTCCATAATCATCTGGCGGACTATTGCTGTAGCCCTTTCAAGGTCATTCTGTGCTCCGGTGCTGATGTCATTAAGGACCAACTTTTCCGCAACCCTGCCTCCAAGCAGGGTGCTGACACGATCGAGCAATTCCGTTTTAGTCATGTAGTAGCGGTCTTCTTCCGGGAACATCAGGGTGTACCCTCCGGAACGGCCGCGGGGAATAATCGATACCTTGTGCACAGGATCGGTATTGGGAAGCAGGTAACCGACCAGGGCATGCCCGGCCTCATGATAGGCGACAATTTTCTTTTCAAATGGACTGATCACACGGCTTTTCTTCTGTGTTCCAGCCACAACTCGTTCAACCGCTTCTTCCAGCTCTTTCATACTGATCCGCTTTTTTGAATTGCGAGCTGACAATAATGCCGCTTCGTTAACTACATTTTCGAGGTCAGCGCCGGTAAAACCCGGAGTTCCACGAGCAACAACCTTCAGGTCTACTTTTTCCGACAACCGCTTATTTCTGGAATGTACTTTCAGAATTTCAGTTCTGCCGTTTACATCGGGTAAAACTACCGATATCTCCCGGTCAAACCGCCCCGGTCGAAGTAATGCCGGATCAAGGATATCGGGACGGTTGGTGGCAGCGATAATAATTATGCCCTCGTTGACATCAAAACCATCCATCTCTACCAGGAGCTGGTTGAGGGTCTGCTCTCTTTCATCGTGGCCTCCGCCAAGGCCAGCTCCACGCTGGCGGCCTACGGCGTCGATTTCATCGATAAAAACAATACAGGGCGAGTTTTTCTTCGCGTTTTCAAACATATCGCGCACCCTTGAAGCGCCGACACCGACAAACATTTCAACGAAATCGGAGCCGCTGATACTAAAAAACGGAACTCCGGCTTCACCGGCCACAGCCCTGGCCAGCAAGGTTTTACCGGTTCCTGGAGGCCCCACCAACAGTATTCCTTTCGGGATACGCGCTCCAATTTCAATATATTTGCGAGGATCTTTTAGGAAGTCGACAATCTCGGAGAGCTCAGCTCTCTCTTCATCGGCTCCGGCTACATCATTAAAAGTTACTTTACTTTTCTCACCATCCTGCAGCCGGGCCTTGCTTTTACCAAAATTCATAACCCGGTTACCCCCACCCTGGGATTGCTGCATAAAGAAGAAGAAGATCCCGATTATCAGCAGGAAGGGTATCATATAGGTCAATGCACTCTGCCACCAGACCGGCCCTCTCGCATCGTGAGTTTCATAATGAACATTATTCTCCAGCAGCAGTGCAGTCAGGTTATGATCATCAGGGCGAAAAGTATTTACCATGGTTCCGTCAACAAGGACAGCTTCTACTTGGCCACCGTAAAGTTCAACTCTTTCGACTTCGCCTCGTTCTACTCTTTGAATAAATTGATTATAACTAATATCTTCCGGCGCACCATTATTATTAAAAGTTGCCAGTAAGATAAACACTACCAGGGCTATAACCAGGTAGAAAGTTATTTGTCTTAAAAATGGGCTCAAGAAGTTTCCCCCTTTCCATAAAGGCTCTTAAAGCCTAAACTCAATTTTAACACACCGTACAAGCAGAAGCAATATAACTGGTCGGCATTCATATTGCGGGGCAGGTATATTCCGGGTTGCAACTTTAAGCATCTAAAATACAAAGATCACACAGGTGACGGTAATGCTCATCAAAATCAAGACCGTACCCGATTACAAAACAATCCGGAATTGTAAATCCGCAGTAATCGGGCTTAAATTCCACTTTCCGGCGCTCAGGCTTGTCAAGCAGGGTTACAACTTTAAGCGATCGCGGCTGACGGCTGCTCAGATTTTCAATCAGATAACTAAGGGTCAGGCCAGTGTCGACAATATCTTCGACAATCAGGACATCTTTGTCCTTAATGCTTTGGTCAAGGTCCTTCAGGATCCGCACAACACCCGAAGAAGCTGTATCGGCACCGTAGCTGGATATCGCCATAAAGTCAATTTCTACCGGCATTTCCAATTGACGGATCAAGTCGCTCATAAATATTACCGCACCCTTCAATATCGCTATGATCAGGGGTTTTTTACCCTTGTAATCTTTCGATATTTCTGCAGCTAACTCTTTAACCTTAGCGTCAATCTGCTCTGCGGTGAGTAAAACTTCAAGTTTCTCATCTTTCAATTTTAATTACCCCCTTTAACCTGAAATTTTTTACGTTTAACCGGACTTTTAAGAACTTTATATTCCAAAACAACGGCTTGCTCTGTCTCCCCGGATATCTTGTAAGGATCAGCGATTCTCATTCCCGCGACCCAGACAATTTCTTCTCCTTTAGTTACCAGTGGCAGGTTCAGACGTTTGTAAAACGGAACCTTTTGATCGATCAGGAAACTTTTTAACTTTTTACTGCCGGGAGCGCCCTGGGGATGGAAACGGTCTCCGGACCGGCGGGGCCGAATGATCAAGTAATCAGAAGAAACCTTATCCAGATCCAGGTAAGCTCGGTACGCAGCCGGCGGCCATGATAGGTTGCCGGCGTCTTCAATACGTGCTGATATTACACGGCCTCCGGGTAAAGTTACCTTCCCGGGAATTTGCAGCTTAGCGGGAGCAAACTCTTCTTGATCGGAGGCAATCAGACGTTTTATAACCAGATGATTATATGAAGTATAAGCGTCCAGCCGGCCTGGCAGTGTAAGTTTGCGGCCTGTTCTGCCGTCTTCTGCCAGATCAAGAAGCTGCCTGATATGGATATTACCGATTTCTGCTACCGGAACATATTTTTGCAGTGCAACACGCAGAACCCGCCCTGTTAGGGCAGGAGGCAGGTCCAGTAATGCATGTTTGTCCAAAATGGTTTTCTGATCAACAAAGCGGGCCAGGTTGATATATTTTTTTTTAGCCAGGTTTTTCAGAAATAATCGATCATCTGCAGCCAGAGAAGCGAGCCGAATTAACGCCTCCCGGATCCGGGGATTGTATTGTTCCTGCAGCTGCGGGATTAATTCAAGGCGCAGTCTGTTCCTGGTATAGTTGGTTTCCAGATTGCTGCTGTCCGTAAAAGGTTCCAGTTGATGTTCCAAATTGTAAGATTCAATATCACTGCGTCTGAGACCTAAAAGCGGCCGGATTAAAAACACATTCCCCCTGTGTCGCCGGGGCAGCATTCCGGCCAGGCCATCGATTCCTGTGCCCCGGATCAGATTTAATAAAACTGTTTCAGCCTGATCGTCCAGATGATGGCCCAGGGCAATTTTGGAAGCTCCATACTTTTGTGCAACTTCAAAAAGGAAGGAGTACCGCGCCTTGCGTCCGGCCTCTTCCTCTGAAATTCCAAGCTCTTTTTTATAGCTGCGGATATCCACGGCCCTGCTTTCAAATGGCAGTGACCATGCGGAAGAAAGCTTTCTGACACCGTCTGCTTCCTGTGAAGCTTCCGGGCGCAGACAGTGGTTCAGGTGCGCGACTATCAGGTTAAGTTTAAATTCAGGGGTAAGTTCTTTAAGGATGTGTAAAAGACAAAGAGAATCCGGTCCGCCTGATACAGCGACGATAACCGTATCACCCTTATTCAGGAGAACATTATTTTTAATAAAAATCCTTACTTTTTCCAGCTGCATCAGCGTTGATCACAACCTAGACAGATTAAAGATAAAAAAACACCCTTGAATCAGAGTGCTTTTCGATCTGCAATATCAAATTAATAATATATTTTAGAATGCTTCCCGAAAAGAACCGCGGCCGCCTCTTTTTGATTCTGTATTGCGTTTTAGGTCCAGTAACCGCTCGTCACTTTCCTTAAGAAAGCGATTCATTTTATCTTCAAAAGATGCTTTATTAACCGGAGCAGGTTTACTCCTGCCATTCCTTTTTTGTGGTTTGGAGCCCTCAACTGCCTGCCTGATCGATAAACCTATTTTCCCGTTATTTTCTACCGTAAGCACCTTTACATTTACTTTGTCCGCTTTCTTGAAAAATTCATTTATATCCTTAACATACTCATCGGCTATTTCGGATATATGAACAAGACCGGTAGTCCCTCCGGGCAGCTCGACAAAAGCTCCGAATTTAGTTATGCCGGTAATCACTCCCTCCACAATAGTTCCAACAACAATCTCTTTCTTAATTAAAAACTCCTCCTTGCTCATATTTACATTAAGACTAAGGTTATTATAACTTTTCTCATAATATTGTCAATCCTGTAATTGAAAGATAATTTCATCAGGCTTGACCAGGCCCAACCTATCCCGGGCCTGTACCTCTATGTAATTGGGATCCTGAAGACGCTCGATTTCTACCTGCAGATCCTCTTGCCGGAGTTCCTGCTCTAAAACTTTTGCCTCATAATCAGCGAGTTCCTGCCCAATCCTTAGCTGTTGAATGTACTGGGCGCCGATCATCAATAGAAGGCCGAAAACGAGCAAAATACCTATAGTACTTACTAACCTGTACATAGTATATCTATTCCCCCTGGTATGACGGGGAAAACTGGAAACAGACTTCTTACTTTTCTTTCCTTTGCCGGTCATAATAAACACAACATTTCGAAAAAATCGATCCTCTTAATATACCATTCGACAAAAAAACCATATTTCCTGCTCCCGCTGTCCGGCAAGCCAGCTAATTTAATCCTGTCAAGTGATTAATTTCCGGTGCAGGAAAAAAATCCCCCTGAAATGGGGGATAGGGGGATATAGAACAAGTCCGGATGCTAATAACTTGCCTCTTTATTTTACTTTGTCTTTTAATGCTTTGCCCGGTTTAAATGCCGGAACCTTAAGGGCTTCGATTTTAATCTTTTCACCCGTTGCTGGATTACGTCCCTCACGCGCTTTGCGGTTCCTGACTTCAAAAGTACCAAAACCTACCAGCTGAACCTTGTCTCCGCGAACTAAACTATCAGTAATGCTTTCCAGTACAGCCTTTACCGCCTGTTCACTATCCTTCTTGGACATTTCCGTTTTTTCTGCAACCGCATCAACCAGATCAGACTTATTCACCGTTAAAGCCCTCCTTGTAATAATCGTTAATATTTTCTGTATTCGCTTTTCTTAAGGAGATTCCTTCTTTATTCGTGTATTTTCCTTATTATTTTAGCTTCTTCCCACCAGTTGTCCAATTCTTCCAGGGAAAAATCAGAAAGCTGCCGGCCTGCTTCTTCAGCCTGGCCGATTATGTACCGAAACCGTTCAAGAAATTTACTAATCGTTTGACCAAGCGCCATTTCAGGATTTACATCAACAAAGCGGGCAATGTTAACTATAGTAAAAAGGTAATCGCCCAACTCTTCTTCAATCGCCGCTCGATCTTCATTTTTGCAGGCCTCTTCAAATTCCGCAAGCTCTTCTCTGGCTTTATCAAGAGGCCCCTTTAGGCTGGGCCAGTCGAAACCTACTTCGGCTGCCCTTTTTTGTATTTTATAAGCTTTGAGCAAGGCCGGAAGTGCCTGATCAACAGAGAGCACTGCCGATGACTTATCCTCTTGCCTCTCGCCCGCCTTGATTTGTTCCCAGATAATCTTGACCTGGGCGGCAGTATCTGCTTTGCCTTTACCGAAAACATGCGGGTGACGTCTAACCAGTTTGGCTGAAATCGAATCAACAACCCGGTTAAAATCAAAACGGTTTTCTTCCCTGGCAATCTGACTATGAAATACAACCTGCAGTAAAAGATCACCAAGTTCTTCACATATAGAGCGATCGTCTCCGCTGTCTATAGCAGAGACCACTTCATAAGCTTCCTCGATCAGGTATTGTCTCAGGCTTTGGTGTGTCTGTTTTCTGTCCCAAGGGCAACCGTTCTCAGCTCGCAGCCTGGACATTAGATCAATTAAGTTACCAATACTGCCAGTATGAAAAGGTGAAATATAAAGAGTGGTAAAGTGGTTAAAATAATTCTTTCGATCAAGGGCGTAGAGTGGAATCTTTGATATGAATTCACCGGGCATCCCCGCCGCTCTGATTACAGTAACTGTATAGTCTTCCGGGTAAAGCTCCAGCAGTCTGAGCTTAACCTGTGATGCGAGGGAGCGGTTATAAACCTGGGCTATTATAAGGTGGTTGCGGCACGGCTCCTTGAGGCGATCAAGGGCAAACCCGTCATATACTGTAACCCCGTCAAGCAGATCCAGTTTCAGACAGCTGAGCAGCGGTTCCAAAAAACTTAGACCGTCAACTATTTTGATTTTAATACCGAGCCCGGGACAACGCCTGATTAACCGCTCTACTGTCGCTTCACCCACCAGGGGATGACCGGGCACTGCATAGCAGATTGTGCCGTGAAGCCGGACCGCTTTAATTAATCTCCTTGTAATGATCCGGTAAACCTGTTCAAAATCTCTACTCTGCTCATAAACACGATCAAAAGAGCGTGTTTTACCGCTTTTAGAAGCGTAATACCGGGCGGAGGGGTGTTTCACAGTGCGGAAAAACAATGGCCATCCGGAAGCCAGGGCGCTTTTTGCTTTGCCGGTCAGATATTCGGGGCCGCCGGGGCCGAGCCCGACAATTATAATTTTACTCACTACATATCAACTCCATTTTGGAATCGCGCCAACCTCAGACGTTCTGCCAGCTTTGCCAGACGTTGGCCTATGACAGGGACCATGTGCAGCTCATCCCTGCTTAACCCACCTGAAAAAAGCAGGATCAAACTGTATACAATTATACCAATTAAGATCGAAGCCAGGGTTGCAAATGCATTTAGCCTGCCGGCTGTAAGCAGTGGACCGGCAAGCCTGATGATCCCATAGTAAGAAATATAGACGAAAATTGACATGGCCAGAACCGCTATACCCGGGAACAACACCAGCTCACGAATACGGCCCTTCCAGCCAGTTAAGCGGTAAACGTAGTAAAGGTTTAAAGCAGCAGCAACCCCAATCCCAATAACTGAAGCCAAAGCCGCACCGCCGACATTTAAGGACGGAACTGCCGTCAGGAACCAGGCTAAACCAGTTTTAACCAGGCCACCGTAAAGCATATTCAGGGCTGGAATGATGGGCCGGCCCAGTCCCTGGATCAGGCCGGTTGTCGTTACATAGAGGCAGAGCGGGATTACCGACCAGGACATGTAAGCAAGGGAATATCCTGCTGCGGCATTGTTGTAAAGCAGGATTGTGATCGGTTCAGCTAAAAGGTACAGGCCGAGTGCCGAAGGGAGTGAAAAGAAAACAGTCAGCTTGACAGCAATATCGGCCCTGCTTTGAATTAAATTTCTGTTTTGCAAAGCAAATGCCTCAGAGATCGCTGGTACCAGGCTTATACTCAAAGCCAGGGCAATAACATTTGGAAAATAGACCACCGGTCCGGCCATTCCGGTCAGCTGACCGTAAAGCGCACGAGCAGTTTCAAGGTCAAATCCCGCGGCCTGGAGCTGCCGGGGCACCACAGCCAGATCAATCAGTGAAATCAGGGGTATAACAAGCCCGCCTATGGTAACCGGAATAGCCAGGCTGAAGATACGTCTGATTATCCGCCCGACCGGATCGGGATTATGGCCCTCCTGTTGTCCGGCCAGAATAAATAACTTACGCCGCTTTCGCAGGTAAAATACCAGCAACAGTAAAAATCCAGCCAGCCCTCCTGCTGCAGCCCCGGATGTTGCTCCGGCAGCGGCAAACTCAAGCCCCATCGGTAATAACATAAATACCAGAAAAATCGAAAAAGCTACCCTCACAAGTTGTTCGAGCAGCTGCGATGCCGCAGTCGGCATCATGTTCTGCTGGCCCTGGAAGAATCCGCGCAGGGCAGCCATAATTGTCACAAAGAATATCGCCGGGGATATGGCGATCAGGGGATACACCGCTTCCAGATCTTTAACTATAGAGTCAGCGAAATATTCGGCTCCCAGAAAAAGTACCAGCGTAATGACCAGGCCAGTGAGGGTAAGGATATAAAAGGCGACACGAAATACCCGCAATGCCTCCCTGTAATCTTTAAGGGCAATACTCTCGGCCATGAGTTTTGAGAGCGCGACCGGTATACCGGCTGTTGAGATTACCAGCAGGGTTGAGTAAATCGGATAAGCATACATATAGAGGCCGATTCCTTCGTCCCCGAGAATGGCAGCGAGAACAATTCGGAAAACGGCCCCGATAATGCGGGCAACAATACCGGTAACTGCAAGTATGGTTGCCCCTTTGACGAAAGAGATGCTGCTGTTGGACAATAAAAATACCTTCTTCGCTATTCTATCTTAAAATGTATTATAACAGTTAAATTATCCTGCAGCTACCGACCGGCTCTTTCAGGCAGGGCATTCAACCTGTTCAGCAGAAGACACAGATCTTCAAGTAACGATTCTGATTTGCCTGCTCCCTTAATAGTAAGGGTGAGCGGCCTGCGTTTTGATACAATGATATGGTCTAGATTAAAGTCACTCTTTTCCTTAAGCCGGCCATAGTCAAAGGGTGTACCGGGCATAAACTGCATTAGAATGTTGTGCTGCTGCTGTTGGATCAGCTCCACTCCCAACTGAGCAGCCAGAGTGCGCAGTTCTGCCGCCTTTAGGAGATTCCTTGCCGATTCAGGAGGCGAGCCGTAACGGTCGATCAGTTCCTCCTCAATTTCCTTCAGATCTTCGGGATCAAGCGCACTGTAAATACGTTTATAAAAATCTACTTTCTGGTCCTGTGCAGAGATATAAGCAGATGGCAGGAATGCACTTACCTGCAGCTCAAGGCGAGTGTTAACTTTTTGTTCACGCCTCTCATTTTTCAACTCGGCTACTGCCTGGTCCAGCAACCGGGCATAGAGGTCAAATCCGACCGCAGCGATAAAACCATGCTGCTCGGCACCCAGTATATTGCCCGCTCCTCGAATCTCAAGATCGCGCAGAGCAACCTTAAAACCCGATCCCAGCTCAGTGAACTCCTTAATCGCCCTAAGCCTTTTCCTGGCGACTTCAGAGATAATTTTGTCTTTACGATATGTAAGATAAGCATAGGCCAGTCGATTCGAACGGCCAACCCGCCCCCTGATCTGGTAAAGCTGAGCCAATCCAAACCGATCGGCTTCATAAATGATTAAAGTGTTGACATTGGGAATATCGAGTCCGGACTCGATGATTGTGGTGCTCACCAGGACCTGGTGTCTGCCATTCTGAAAATCTACCATAACCCGCTCAAGGGCTGCTTCCGGCAGCCGGCCATGTCCCACGGTAACCGACGCATCGGGAAACATGGTTTGAATTCGTTCAGCAAATTTATCAATCCTCTCGACCCTGTTAAAAACAATGTAAACCTGGCCCTGGCGGTTGAGTTCACGCTGAACTGCTTCTCTTACCAGATGATCTGAATATTCAAGGACATAAGTCTGAACCGGATAGCGGTTTTCGGGAGGGGTATCAATAATACTAAAATCTCTGGCCCCGGCCAGGGAAAGATGAAGCGTCCTCGGAATCGGGGTAGCGGTCATAGCCAGTGTATCAACCTCCAACCGCAGCTGTTTCATCTTTTCTTTCTGCCGGACACCGAATCGTTGCTCTTCGTCGACTACCAGCAGACCAAGATCATGAAAACGAATATCTTTTGACAGGAGGCGATGAGTGCCGATGACAATATCTACTTTTCCGGCGGCTAAATCCCTGATCACTTCTTTTTGTCGTGCGGGAGTGACAAAACGGCTGAGTTGCGCTACTCTTACCGGAAAACCATCGAAGCGGTCCCGGAAAGTGCGGTAATGCTGCTGGGCTAAAACCGTGGTAGGCACTAGTATTGCAGCCTGCTTACCTTCCATAACCACTTTAAATGCTGCCCGCATCGCAATCTCCGTCTTACCGTAGCCGACATCGCCGCAGATTAAACGATCCATCGGATAATTTTTTTCCAGGTCAGCCTTTACATCAGCAACTGCCTGTATCTGGTCGGGGGTCTCCTCGTAAGGGAAGTTTGCCTCAAATTCCTGCTGCCAGGGATGATCGGGACCAAAACTGTACCCTTCTACCGCCTTCCTGGCCGCATAAAGCGCCAGCAGTTCCCGTGCCAGTTCCTCAACAGATTTATTAACTCTTTTTTTCAAACGCTGCCATTCTCCCCCGCTAAGGCTGTGCAGACGTGGGGCCGGCCCGTCACCACCTGAATATTTCTGGATCAGTCCGACCTGGTCAACCGGTATATAAAGTTTATCGCTGCCCCTGTATTGTAAAAGCAGGTAATCCCTCCTGGCTCCGCCTACTTCAAGGGTATTTAACCCCTGGTATTTGCCGATGCCGTGCTGCTCATGTACAACATAATCACCGATTTCTAGTTCACGATAATCGCTGAGGCGAATCCCTTCCTGCTTCTTAATAAACCTTTTTTTCTTTCTGTGGGGTAAAAGGTTTTGTTCAGTAACGAAGGCAAGCTTTAACTCTGGAACCAGAAAACCTTCCTCGAGGCTGCCTGTAAGGATAGGAGGTGGCTCCACAGCAGAGGTAGTGGCGTCACCACTGCCTCTGCTGCCGTCAGGAGACGCCTGCCCCGCCAGCAGGTCAAGGAGACCCCGGCTCCGTTGTTCAGATGCCGCTAACAGGTATACCCGGTAACCTCCTTTAATCCAATCCTGATAATCGTTGTTAAACAACTCCAATTGACCATGGTAGTAGGGTATGCTCTTCGCTTCGAAAGTATATCTGTCCATTGGCTTGAAAAAATCTTCCGTCCCTGGAAAGAGAGCTGTAGAGATCAGCGGGCAGGGCAAACGGTTTAACAATTCTTCCTCTCGCCAAAACAAATCATCTTCCCGGGTAAGTATTTCGCCTTCCGCTATCGATGTGCTGCTGTAATCTTCCAACTCATTGCGCAGACTTTTTCCTTTTTCGGCTACCGCTCCCGGCTCTTCAATAAGTACCATATGATCCGGTGACAGATAGTCGAGCAGAGATGCGCCATTACCATAAAAAAATGAGAAATAGCCGCTTAATATATCTAGGCCATCGGGTTGCTGAAGCCGTTCCAGGTGCCGGTTCACCTGCTGTTTAAGCCTGCCGGCAATTTCTGTTTTTCCGCGTTTTCGCAGCTTCGAAAGCGCACTTTCAAGATTGTTCTTAATTTTTTTCTCGCCACTCCTGCGGAGATCATCAGTAATAAGCAATTCGCAGGCCGGTATAATTGTAGTTCGCTCCAGTTTTTCCGTGGAACGCTGAGTATGAGGATCAAAGTTACGGATAGACTCAACAATATTGTCAAAAAGTTCAATGCGAATCGGATCCCTGTTTCCAGGCGAATAAATATCGATAATGTCTCCCCGGGCGCTGAACTGGCCACCGGTTTCAGTGATTGTCGAACGTTCATAACCGCGGGCTACAAGCCGGGCGAGAAGTTCCTGGCGATCGATTTCCTGGTTGGTCTGTAGTTCGATAATCAGGTTTCGAAAATGGGAGGGAGGCAGAGCTTTGGAAATAAAGGCAGCAGCCGGAGCCACATAAATTCCGCTTTTTTGGGTGAAAAGCCACTTCAAAAACCGCATCCGCATTTGCTGGTATTCCTCGCTGCGGGACAGCACATCAGTATTCATGAAAAGCTCACGGGAAGGGAGCAGGTTAACCTGACCCGGCAAAAAAGTCTGCAGGTCTGAGTAGGCTTTTTCTGCCCGCGGGAAATCAGCGGTGATGACCAGGGCCGGCCGCCGGCTGAAATGAGCAAGGGCGGCCATAAAAAAGACCCTAGCGCTTCCGTCTAATCCGGTAACGATGGCCTTGTAGCCGGGGAATTTATTAATGTTATCCTTGATATTGCTGAACGAACCGGCTTCCGGCCAGAGTTCAATCAAATTTTTAAACAAAGAAAATGCCTCCCCAGGGTAATTATAGCTCCGGTACACCACAAGAGAGGGGAATCGAATGATACCCCCCGTTTATCATGAGTTAGATTATATCCTGCCCGGGTGGCAGCGTCAACTGCTGCTGCCCTGTTTTCCGTTCAATCCCCAGGCGGACACTGCAGGCCCGCCCGCTAATTATCCCGGCTAGAGAAATTACTATATAACCGGTTTTTTTACGGCAGTAATTCCTGCTGGCAGCATAAGATCCCAGCAGTTTGAAAAATAGCTTAGCCTTGCCAATTTCTTCCTACAAATATTCAAGACCGGGGACACTATGGTAACCTTCACAACCGATAAAGAACAACCAGCCCCCGACCATTTTTCCGGAAGGCCTTGATTCAATCCGGGTCAGGTTAATTTCCCGGCAGGCAAAATAGCCCGGTACCTCGTAAAGGCTTCCCGGACCCTGCGTTATCACCTGCAAAAAAGTCACAAGCTGGGAAGACGGGGCAAACCGGTAATACAACCTGTCTTCAATTATCCGGGAAAATAATCCGGGCAGATTTAATAAGCAACAGTCTGACGGCTAAGACATATAATGCAGGTGAAATTACAATAACTGTTATCGATACTATCGGCCCCAGTTCAATCAGAAGGCGGGAGGCCCTGGTTATAAGTATTCATCGCTGCTTCCAAGCCGTCACTGACAAAAAATAGAACCGCCTCCACGGCCCGCTCCAAAGCTCCGGTAAACAGGTCCAAATCCGGTTGGCCGATCTGTTGAAGGACATAATCCGCGGCTTCCATGTAATCGGGGGGTTTGCCGATCCCGATACGCAGCCTTGGAAAATCGCTTGTGCCCAGGGCATCGATGATTGACTGAATGCCGCGGTGCCCGGCACTGCCTCCTTTTCTGCGCAAGCGGATGATCCCCGGGGGAAGATCGAGATCGTCAAAAACGATTAATGTATCGGAAAGTTTGATGTGGTAATTCTTCATGATTTCCTTCACGGCAGGCCCGCTTCGATTCATAAATGTTAGCGGTTGCGCCAGCATTACCTGTTTTGCTTGATATTCACCAACCGCCAACAAAGCCCGGTGTTTTTGAACCGGTTTTCCGGTTTGCAGGCGCCGGGAAAGTTCTCTAACAACCTGGTACCCTAAATTGTGCCTTGTGCCGGCATATTGCTCTCCGGGATTGCCAAGACCTACTATAAGGTTCATGTAATCACTCCATTGCCAGGCGCCCTAGAATGAATGCCCCTCCGAAAAGGGGCATTTTCCACCAACATTTTAGTTTCGGTAACACGCATTGAATGGCGCCAATCATTCAGGTTACTGGCTTTCTTCCTCAGATTCTTCAGCAGCCGGTTCTTCTTCAGCTTCTTCATCAGCCACTTCTTCGCCCTCTTCAAGCTCCTCTTCAACGGGCTCAAGTTCTTCTTCGGCCATCGGAGCCAGGACCTGGGCCAGCGTGGTTTCCGGAGGAGTGATCAGTTCAATATCACCCTCGAGAACCAAACTTTCAGCAGTGATGCTGTCCCCGATATTCAATTCCGAGATATCGATATCAAACTGTTCGGGAATATCTCCCGGCAAACATCTAACATCGACCACCCGGGTAACCAGAGAGAGAACCCCGCCTTCGTCAACTCCTGCCGGATCTCCGAGAAAGTTCAGATGGACGGCAACCTCGATCTTATCAGTCATAGAAATACGGATAAAATCAACATGGAGGATACGGTCCTGATAGAGCATATCCCGTTGGATATCCTTAAACATAACCGTTTCCTGGCGCGTCTTTTTGCCTCTGGACTTTACTTTGAGATCCAGGAGAACGTTACTGCCCCCCGTTGTTAAAACCTGTCGTAATGTGCGTCCGTCCAGTGCAAGGGGCAAATTATCTTCACCCCTGCCGTAAATGACCGCCGGGACCATATTTTCTCTGCGCATATGATTGCGCTCCCCTTTGCTCATGGACGGACGGGTTGTTGCTTCCAATTCCAATCGTTCCATACATTCCAGCCTCCTTCTGCAATAGTATACTTCAGGAAGCAGTGAAAATCAACTCATTAAAAGAGTTCGCTTACCGAACGCTTATCGTGGATACGAACAATCGCTTCCCCGATTAGCGGAGCCACGGAAAGCGCCTTGAAGCAATCCCGCAATCCTTTTAGTAACCCTCTGTCAACTGGAATAGTATTGGTATATACAACTTCCTTAATTTTTGAATCGCTTAAGCGTTTAAGAGCCGGCCCTGAAAATACCGGATGTGTGCAGCAGGCGTAAACTTCCCGCGATCCTTCCTCCAGTAGGGCTTCAGCACCAAGAGCAATTGTGCCGGCTGTATCGATCATATCATCGATAAAAATGGCGGTTTTACCTTTTACATCACCGATAATATTCATAATTTCAGCCTGGTTCGGAGCAGGGCGCTTTTTGTCAATAATGGCAATAGGCAAAGCCAGGCGGTTGGCCAGATCACGGGCTCTAGTCACCCCGCCCAGATCAGGAGAAACAACCACACCATTTTCAATATCTTTCTGCTTAAAATATTTGGCCAGTATCGGCAAAGCAGTAAGATGGTCAAGGGGGATGTTAAAAAAACCCTGGATCTGCCCGGCATGTAAATCCATTGCTACGACCCGGTTCGCTCCGGCCGCTGTAATCAGATCAGCTAAAAGTTTGGCTGTAATCGGATCGCGAGCCCGGGTTTTACGATCCTGACGGGCATAAGCATAGTAGGGTATGACAGCATTAAGCGAGTTAACAGAAGCCCTCCTGAGGGCATCAACAATGATTAGCAACTCCATAATGCTATCATTAATCGGGCCGCAAAGCGGTTGAATTAAAAAAGAGTTGGTGCCGCGAACACTTTCCCTGATACTGATTGATATCTCACCGTCACTAAAGCGGCTTACATCGATGTTTCCCAGGGGTACGCCAACACAGCCGGCAATTTCGAGAGCCAGTTCCCTGTTGGCGCTTCCACAAAAAATCTTTAATTCTTCTCCATTAACCAAGCTCACCCCTCCTGCAAATATTTTATCCACATTACAGATCAGACCGGGTTTCATAATAGCTATGATTAAGATAAATAGCTGTTCCGGTGTAGACTTTAATTTTGTTTCTCGTTGACCCGCTTCTTTTCCTGCCAATCGACCAGTTACTTTTATCTAAACTAAACAGATCGGTACAGGTTTAATCAGCCTGTTCCGATCTTAGATGGCAAAATGGGCCTACTTTTTTATCCTCCTCAATAACACTGCCGGTAATTACAGAATTCTGAACAACGGCACCGTCTTTAATAACCGCATTGCTCAGGTGAACATTCGGCCCAATGCGGCATTCCTGTCCGATTACTGTTCCGTTCTCGATCAGGCAGTTCGGAAGGATTATTGTTTCCGATCCTACTTTTTGACCGTAATCAATATATACGGAGCCGGGATCGATCATAGTAACCCCGCTCAGCATCAGGGACCGGTTAATTCTTTCCCGCATCATCCGGGCGGCTTCGGACAGCTGAGCGCGGTTGTTAATGCCAAGTCCCACCCTGTAATCGTCAACAAGATATGTTTTTGTCTGATGGCCATCACGACCCATCAAAGCTATAATATCAGTTAAATAATACTCTTTTTGAACATTGTCGGCGGTTAGCAGCGGAAGGTAGTGCTTCAGTAGTTTCAAGTTGAAACAATAAGTGCCGGTATTGATCTCTTTAATTTTTTTCTCTTCTTCAGTAGCATCCCTGTCTTCAACGATTTTTTCGATCAGATCATTTTGACCGCGGACAATCCGTCCGTAGCCGTCCGGGTCAGGTAAGATCGTAGTCGCAATTACTGCAGCGTTATGATCACGCCTGGCTAATAGCTGTCTTAAATGTTCTGACTCCAGCAGAGGCGTATCGCCGCATAGAACCAGGAGCGTTCCTTCAGACGGTAAGCTTTTTAAAGCCTGGGTTAAAGCGTGGCCTGTACCCAACTGCTGCTCCTGTAATACATATCTCCATCTGTCTCCGAGAACGTCCTGAACCTGTGAAGCGCCGTGTCCGACAACCACCATAATCTGGTCTGTCAGTTCAACGGCGCTTCCTAAAATATAACTGATCATCGGCCTTCCGCATAGCGGATGGAGAACTTTGGGTAAACTGGAATGCATGCGCTTTCCTTCACCCGCAGCCAGGACTACAGCCCACAGCTGTCCCATCAGCAGTTCCTCCTGTTAAAAATCTCTGATGGTTCCATTATACTGCAGGTTGCCTGGAAGAAGCAAAAGCAACTTAAGCCGGATTCCCGGCTTAATCAAACCCTAACTGCAGCTGCTTCCATTCCTTTGCTGTAGGCGCTCAGGACTGAATCCTGGATCAATCCCCTGGTTTCAGCGTTAATCGGGTGAGCTATATCCCTGAACTCCCCATTCGGGGTCCGCTTACTGGGCATTGCTACGAACAAACCATTATTACCCTCTATGACCCTCACATCGTGAACCACAAACATATCATTAAAAGTAATCGAAACAATTGCCCTCATCTTGCCTTCCTTCGTTAATCTCCTGATACGGACATCGGTTACTTCCATTCCAAACCCACCTTTCTTAATAATAAATTATTAATGCTATCCAATGTTATTGCAGTAACCCACAGTCTATAATAACTACCTGATGAAAATGCTTTAAATCTGTATCCTGAATTATTGAGCAGAGACCCGCTGTTATTAAATTTATATCTGTTTACATCACCTGTCATCCTTCCTGAACCAGCTTCGAAATTTATCCTGCCTCTTTTGAATATTAACAATGATTTTTGTTATTTGTATACTATTACGTAAAGTGCTTATATTTCTATTAGCAAAGTTCCCATTATTTACTGAGTAATTGCCTATATTTAATAAAAATAAGACCCATTTTTCTAAAAATTTAATAATAACCACGCAGGGTATTAAGTTATAAACTTCTACCCTGCGCTACCCTGTCAAGCCTCCATCTATCCGCCAATATCCGGGGCAGATAAAATATTCTTAACTTAACAGGCATGAAAGATATTATAAGATTTCAACTAGCAATTATATACAAAAAAAATGGTTTTGTATGCCATATATTTACCTTTTTTTGAAAATAATTATACGAAAAATAGTAAAGGAACAAA
>SKPH01000037.1 GCA_007119615.1 Syntrophomonadaceae bacterium
ATCGTACACTGCTGTTGACAAAAAATCAACGGGAGTGTATCATAGTCTTTATTAATGAAATTAAAGCGGTAGGAATAATATCAATAAAAGGAGAAACAAGATGAAGCGATGGCAGCAGCGGATTTCCTCAAACCGATTAAAGTTAGGATGCGGCAATTTGATCTGTCTGCCGGAAAGCTCTTCTTCGCATCTCTTCACTGACCGGGGCGGTCTTTCCGCCATGTGTTGCTCTTCTTTTTAAAGCGTCGTTCTGATAACAGCGATTTAATATGAGGAGGATAAATTAAATGACACATGGCTTTGATACACGATCCCTGCATGCCGGCCAACAGCCGGATCCAACTACGAATTCCCGCGCAGTACCTATCTACCAGACAACTTCTTATGTGTTTGATTCAGTCGAGCACGCTGCAAACCTCTTTGGCCTGAAGGAATTTGGCAATATCTATTCCAGGATTATGAATCCCACCGTGGATGTCCTTGAACAGCGCCTGGCTCAATTGGAAGGGGGCAGCGCAGCCCTGGCTCTGGCTTCAGGGCAGGCCGCGATTTCTCTGGCCGTAATTAACCTGGCCCGGGCCGGTCAGAACATCGTCAGCAGCAGTCACCTCTACGGCGGAACCTACAACCTGTTTCGGTATACCCTTCCACGGTTGGGGATTGAGGTACGTTTTGTCGATCCGGATGATCCGGCAAATTTCGCCCAGGCTATTGATGATAAAACCCGGGCCGTATTTATCGAGTCAATCGGCAACCCTAAAAATCAGGTTGCGAGATTTGGGCCGATCAGCAAAGTTGCCCATAACGAAGGAATTCCTTTAATCGTCGACAGCACTGTTACAACTCCCTACCTGCTTCGGCCATTCGAACATGGGGCCGACCTGGTTATACACTCTTTAACAAAATTCCTCGGAGGCCACGGCAACTCAATTGGCGGAGCAATTGTAGAGAAAGGGACTTTCCCCTGGGATAATGGCAAATTCCCCGAGTTTACAGAACCCGATCCTTCTTACCACGGTGTAAAATACTGGGAATCATTTGCACAGGGCGCCGGTGATGGAAAAGGGATTGCCTTTGCCATAAAAGCAAGAGTCCAACTCCTAAGAGATCTGGGTCCATGTCTGGCACCATTTAATGCTTTTCTTATTTTACAGGGTATTGAAACCCTCCCGCTGCGGATGGCCCGGCATTGTGAGAACGCCCTTGCTGTTGCAAGGTGGTTGGAGCGGCATCCTGCTGTTACCTGGGTTAATTACCCCGGCCTGGAAAGCCATCCCGATTATGAATATGCTGCTGAGCTGATGCCTTCCGGACGGGGCGCGGTGGTCGGTTTCGGCATCAGGGGCGGCAACGAAGCTGGTATCCGCCTGATTAACGCGGTTAAATTGATCTCACACCTGGCTAACATCGGCGATGCCAGGAGCCTGATTATTCACCCGGCATCAACGACTCACCAGCAGCTTTCCCGGGAAGAACAGCTAAATTCGGGAGTAACTGAAGATTACATCCGGCTTTCCATAGGACTCGAAAACGTTGAAGATATTATTGCTGATATGGAACAGGCGCTGGCTGTCAGCCAGGGTAATGCCGGAGCGGAGAAGGAGGAATTCTAAATGACAGATCCTCTTAATGTCTGTCTCGAAAAAACAAGCGGCTATGATCCTCCTGAATCCGCCTATTCTGTGGGATGGACACAACCGAAGCGTGTTGTCCTGGCGGACAGAGACAACCCTTTACCGCTTGATTGCGGGGTTAATTTATACCCTGTGACAGTTGAGTATGAAACTTACGGAGCTCTGTCCAAATTAAAGGATAATGCAGTTTTTATTATCCATGCACTCTCCGGGGACGCTCATGCCGCCGGCTGGGATGCCGATTGGGAAAAAGATAACCGCCCGTGGAGGCGCAACCGGCCCGGGTGGTGGGATCAGATGATTGGGCCGGGAAAAGCGTTTGATACAAGCCGCTATTTTGTAGTTTGTGCCAATCTGCTGGGCAGCTGTTACGGAACCACCGGGCCCTGGGAGAACGACCCGCTGACCGGCAAACCCTATGCCCTGAATTTTCCGGTTATAACCGTTGAAGACTGGGTTCGGCTGCAGGTGCGGCTCCAGGATTACCTGAAGATTGATCAACTTGTTTCTGTCGCCGGGGGTTCTCTCGGTGGACAGCAGGCATTGGCCTGGGCAATTAATTATCCGGAACGGATCCGCTCGGCAATTGTTATGGCAGCTTCTTCCCGCCTGACCGCCCAGGGCTTGGCTTTTAATGCCGTAGGCAGGCAGGCAATAATGAACGACCCGTGCTTCCAAAACGGCAACTATTATGAATCCGGACCTCCTGCCAGCGGCCTGGAACTGGCCCGAATGCTGGGTCACATTACTTACCTGTCCAACCAGTCGATGGAGGGCAAATTTGGCCGGCGTTTTCAGAATGGTTCTCAGCCGTGCTACAGGTTGAATAATGAATTCTCAGTGGAGAGCTATCTGGAACATCAGGGACGGGCTTTTGTGCAGCGTTTCGATGCCAACAGTTATCTTTACCTGACCCGGGCAATGGATTATTTTGATGCTGCAGCTTCTACAGGCGGAGACCTTGCTAAGGCCTGCGCTGCTATCGAAAGCAGGCTGCTTTTAATAGCTTACAGCTCAGACTGGCTTTATCCACCACGCGATACCAGGGCAATAGCCCGGGCTATGCTGGCCAACGACAAGCCTGTATCGTTTATCGAAATCCCTTCAGATTACGGGCACGATGCATTTTTGCTGGAAACCGGTCAAACGACACCGCTGGTTGAGTCTTTTTTGAAAAAGGTGTGATTAACTATGGGCAAAAATATTCGCTGGGATCATAACTTAATCTTTAAACTGGTTTCGCCGGGCAGCTCGGTCCTCGACCTGGGATGTGGCAACGGTGAGCTGCTGGCGCGGTTGATCAGCAAGAAACAGGTCCGCGGCCAGGCGGTAGAGGCCGATCACGACCAGGTCTCCGCTGCTTTCCAAAATGGGGTTGACGTTTACCAGGGTGACCTGGACCGCGGACTTCCTGAGTTTAACAGCCAATCGTTTGACTATGTGATCCTGGAAAAGACCCTGCAGGTGCTCCGCCACCCGATGCTTGTCCTGGAGGAAATGCTGCGTATTGGCAGAGAATGCATCGTGAGTTTTCCGAACTTTAATTATAATGGGGTAGTAGATAAGCTTTTGAAGACCGGCAGAATGCCGGTTACAGATTCTTTGCCTTATCACTGGTATGATACCCCGAATATCCACCTTTTTACTCTCTATGATTTTCTCGATTGGATCAAAGACCATCAGGTTGAAATGGTCAGCGGTTTTAGCGGTGACGGACTGAATTACCGTCCTCTTGCCCTGCCTGACGACAGCACCGGTGCAGCGGAATTGCTTTTTCTGTTAAGGCAGAGAAACCGGGTTAAGCAACCACTTTCCGCTTCAGTCCGCTGATCCCGATGAACAGGAGAGGCGCCTGATCAGCCTGTTAATCCGGTGCTGGAGGGCATCCCGGGTAAATTCGCTGTTATGAGAGATTCGGCTGTCACAATTGGCAATAGCAATCGCCTGCCTGGTCAGCTCTAAAGCCGAACGGTATTCGCCGCAGCGATGTTCATAATACTTGGCCAGCTCGATGTAAGCCGTCGGGTTGGCCGAATTATTTTTTATCAACTCCCGCCAGATCGTTACAGCCTCAGCCCAGTTACTCTGGCGCTTGAAATATATGGATAGTTCAAGAGCTGCTTCCTCGGCCAGGGGCACCGCGCCGCTGCATGATGCTTCACGCAGGAAGTTTACACCCTCTTCGGTTCGGCCCGACTGCAGGCAAAGTTGTCCGAGGGCCAGCGCTTCGCCGGGGTGTTCTATCATCCGGCCGGCGGCCAGGTTCGAAATTCTTTCCAACAGTGTCACCATCGACAGAATATCCAAAACGTTATGCTGAAAAACTTTTTTCAGGTTTGCCGTCTTACCCCTGCGGAGATAATCGAAATATACAGCCGGTATTTCGGCCCCCGGGATATCATCATAACGATGCAAACCGAGGAGGTCCTCTTCCAGCGAACGGAGGGAACGTGATGGCAGGCGTTTTTTCCAGAGCAGTCTTGCGCACTGAAGCAGGTCGAGATGTTGAGCAGGTACTGTGTGCCTGAAACCGGAAAGCATCTGGCGGGTTTGGATTAATGGGAGGTCAAACAGTTTGCCATTGAAAGTAACCATTACCGGGAAACCTGCCGCCGCTTCGGAGAAATGACTCAAAACCGCTCTTTCCTCGGCTGGACGGCGAAGAAAGTATTGCCTCAGCAGGAAGTGATCGCCCTCAAGCCATCCCAGCCCAATCAGGAAAGCCCATGTTCCTGTACCTCCCGACAGCCCGGATGTTTCGATGTCAAGGAAAAGAGATTTCCGCGGGTTAAAGTTTTTGAACCCGCTGTCCCGGGCGGGCAGGGCCAGGTCAGGACCGCAGCAATTCAGAACCCCGGAGAGTGTGCTGCTGCCGTGCCTGTGTTCAAGGGGAAAAATCAGCTCGCGTAGATAACACTGTCCGAAGGCAGTATCTTCTTCCCGTCCTTCACCGGGGAACAGGTTGAGGCCTTCTCCTTTTTTCAGGTTTTCGGCCAACTGACGTCCTGTTTTAACTTCGCCGGTGCGATGCAGTTCGGATAGCCGTGATCGCAGGTCGCGCTTCACCGCAGGATCACCTCGAGGAGTTGGAGGGCAGGTTGTTTACCGGGATCACCATTTTGGTAAAGCGGTCCGACACAGGAGGGACAGCCTTCGGCACAGTAGCATTCGTTGATCACCTTACCCGCAGCCTGCATTATGTCACGATAAATACGATATATTTCCTGGCTGTAGCCGACTCCGCCGGGGAAATTGTCATAAATAAACAGGGTTGGCAGTTCAGTAAATGGTGCCCTGACCTGACTGACAGCACGCAGGTCGCGCGGGTCTCCCATCAGAAAAAGCGAGGCAACCTGGGGAACCAGGTTGGCCAGGCCGATCAGGCCTGACTGCACTGACGCAGGGGACATCCCGCCGAGCGAATCAGGAGGAAACGAAAGCCAGAAAGCGTTGGTGTGCATCTCGGTTTCCGGCAGATCAACAGGGCCGGAGCCTAAATTCTCATGAGTGTTGAAACGTATTTTTTTAAACATAGAAACCAGGGCATTAATCCGTACATCGCCCCAGGAACGATTCACTGCACCTGATTCCTGTTCAAATGCATCCAATACTTTCAGATCGACCGACAGATTTGCATCGGTAAAGTAATTAACATCCACCTGTCGCACATAAGCTTTCTTTTCTTCAAAGTCGAGTTTCTCTACCTGGAACTGCCGCCCGCCGTGCATGTAAATTGCTTCTTCGTGGACCAACATCGGCGCGCTGAAGCGGTCGACCTCCCCAATCACCTGCGGAGAAGAACCGGTAATGTCAACAATGACCACGTTTTCCCTGGTTGCACTGCGCAGGCTGATCTCTTCGGCCGGATAAGTGTCTTCCATCCAGTGATAGCGGCCGCCACTGAGGTAGAGGACATCTTCTTCCTCGAGAAACTGAAGTACTTCCCCGACCTCGGCTTTGCCAAACCTTTCCTGCCGGTCGAATGGCAGTTCAAAGGCTGCACAGCGGACATGGTTGGTCAGGATGATCAGGTTATCGGGATCGGCCAGGGCCCGTTCCGGAGTGCGTCCGAAAAAATATTCAGGGTTGGAGACAATATACTGGTTCAAGGGCTCACTGTTGGCGATCAGCATAGCCAGGGAAGTGCCGCTGCGCCTTCCGGAGCGGCCGGCCTGCTGCCAGGTGCTGGCTATACTGCCGGGGTAACCGGTCATGATGCAGGCATCGAGAGCTCCAATATCGATTCCCAGTTCCAGAGCGTTAGTGCTGACTACTCCTTTTATCGTTCCCCTTCGCAGTCCGTCTTCAATAGACCGTCTTTCCCTTGGCAGATATCCGCCCCGGTAACCCCTGATACCGCTGTCTTCTCCGGGTCTGATTTTCAATCCCTGGCGCAGGTAAGTTAACAACACTTCCACTCCGAGTCGGCTGCGGGTGAATACAATGGTCTGGATCCCTTTTCGAATCAGTTCGGAGGCAAGCTGCCGCGCTTCAAGGAGGGAACTGCGCCGCAGGCCAAGCTCGGGGCTGACCATCGGTGGGTTATAAAGAATGAAGTGTTTCTCTGCCTGGGGGGCGCTGTTTTCACTAATTACTTTCAACGGTTCTTCGATCAACATTTCGGCAAGTTCGCCGGGGTTGGCGATAGTGGCGGAACATAAAATAAAGCGGGGGCTGGAACCGTAAAAAGAACAAATTCTTTTCAGGCGGCGAATAACATTGGCGACATGGCTGCCGAAAACACCGCGGTATTGGTGCATTTCATCGACGACGATGAATTTGAGGTTTTGAAATAATTGGACCCACTTGGTATGGTGGGGCAGGATTGCCGAGTGAAGCATGTCAGGATTGGTTACCACTATATGCCCGCTGCGGCGGATACCCTGGCGCAGGCCCGGTTCGGTATCGCCATCGTAAGTATGGCAGTTCAGGGTTGTATCGAGGCCGGTGGTTAGCTCGCGAAGTTCGGCGACCTGATCCTGCGATAGGGCTTTTGTTGGAAAAAGGTAGAGGGCACGGCTGGAAGGGTCATTGATCATGGCGCTGACCACGGGCAGATTATAGCAGAGCGTTTTACCCGAAGCGGTTGGAGTTACTACCACGGTATGATTGCCCTGTTCCACGGAATCGATTGCCGCTGCCTGGTGACTGTAGAGTTTATCAATACCGCGTTTTTGCAGGGCCATGCCAAGCTGAGGGTCAAGGTAATCAGGAAAATCCCGAAAACGGCCTTTTGATTCCGGCACAATTTCCCACCTGGTAACGTTGTTCATAAACGAAGGATCTTCTTTCCACTGTTGTAAAATATCTGCCAAGTTTGACATTTGTCATACCGCCTTAAACATAAGTTTGTTATAACTTAAGTATATTCGCCCCCAATTTTTATTATCCTACCTGGCAGCCAAAACCTTTTAAGAAGCAAAGGATTTACCGGGCTGCCGGCGAATATCATAATCATATCATAAGCTGGTCAGGTGAAAGCAGCACAGGAGGTTGGGTTTTGGGACATGTATCCGGCGGTAAAGAAGAGGTTTACCGGGTCCTGGCGGAGAGGCTGAGCAGGTTCCCGGTCGGAGTTGTGATCAACGATACTTTAATGCAGATCTTGAAGCTGCTTTATACCGAGAGCGAAGCCCTGGCAGGCAGCAGGTTTCCAGTTAAGCCGCGGCCTCTGGCCGAGATTGCCGGGTTGGTCGGTATGCCTGAAGATAAAACTTCAGCAATCTTGAATAATATGGCCGATAAAGGCCTGGTCGTAGATATTCCCCGTAAGGGGACAACCTATTACATGCTTAATCCCATAGTAGTAGGCTTTTTCGAATATACCCTGATGCGAAGCGACCGGGCCAATCTTCAGGAACTGTCGATACTATTTGAAAAATATTTACATGACAAAGATGTAGCTGAAGAGATTTTCGGTACAGATACCAAGATGTTCCGCGCCCTCGTTTATGAACACTATATCCCGGAATTGGTTCAGACGGAAGTCCTCAATTACGAGAAAGCAGAAGCAGTAATTCGTGATTCGGGTGGAGGGGGACTTTCCCTTTGTGCCTGCCGCCATAAAAATTACCACCTCGGGAAAGTCTGCAGCTATCCGATGGAGGATATATGCACCTCCCTGGGCCGCCCGGCAGAATGGCTGCTGCGGCGAGGGTTTGCCCGTGAAGCCTCTGTGGATGATTTGCTGGTTAACCTGGAACGCAGCTACAAGTTGGGACTGGTCCTTACCTGCGACAATGTTATCAATGAACCGGCTTATATTTGCCACTGCTGTGGCTGCTGCTGCGGGGTGTTGCAGGCTATAAAGAGCTACCAGGTTAACTCCGTGCAACCGAGCAGCTTCAGGCCGCAGATAGAACCCAAAACATGTAGCAGCTGTGGTGCCTGTGTTGATGCCTGTCATGTTAATGCGCTGAAGGCATCAGAAAAGACAGAACCAGCTGTCGATTACGAAACCTGCATCGGGTGTGGAGTTTGCGCTTCTATCTGCCCCGACCATGCATTGCAGATGGTTCTTCGGGAAAATATCTACACCCCACCGCAGAACAAGATGGCCCAGCTGATCAATATCGCGGTTGAGAAGGATCGTTTTTAGATTGATATTCAGGAGGATAATGAAGATGCGTAGAGGGGATCCGTATGGAACACACCGGGTATTGGAACCAAAAGGGCTGCTTCCACAGCCGGCCTGGAAATTAGACAACAACATGGAAATATATAGTAACGAAGTGCTGATTGATGTTGAGGTATTGAATATCGATTCGGCCAGCTTTACCCAGATCGAAGCGGAAGCCGGCGGAGATGAAGAAAAAATTGCCCGGAAGATGTCAGCTTTAGTAGCTGAACGGGGTAAACATCACAACCCTGTAACCGGTTCCGGCGGTATGCTGATTGGCAGGGTTGAGGAGATTGGCCCGGCCTGGAAAGGAAAAGCGGGGCTGAGGGTTGGCCAGAGGCTGGCCACGCTCGTATCTTTATCTCTGACTCCGCTGCGCATAGATAAAATTAAAAAAATCCATAAAGATATCGATCAAGTTGAGATCGAAGGCAAGGCGATACTTTTTGAAAGCGGTATCTACGCTGTATTACCCGACGATATGCCGCAGACACTTTCACTGGCAGTGCTTGACGTTGCCGGAGCGGCAGCCCAGACGGCCAAGCTGGTCAGGCCAGGGGATAGAGTCGTTATTATCGGGGCCGGCGGCAAATCGGGTTTGCTCTGTCTCCATGAGGCGAAAAAAAGGGCCGGGGTGACGGGACAGGTGATCGGTATCGCCCCGCGTGCAGCCAGCAAGAAACGGGCCGAATCGACAGGTTTGTGTGATACGGTCCTGATGGCCGACGCTTCCGATGCCCTGGATGTAATGGGTAAGGTAGAGGAAGCCACCGAAGGCAAAATGGCCGATGTGACGATCAACTGCGTCAACATTCCCAACACGGAGCTTTCTTCGATTTTGGCAACCCGCGACGGAGGGCTGGTTTATTTTTTCAGCATGGCTACCAGCTTTACCGCTGCAGCCCTGGGTGCCGAAGGAGTAGGTAAGGATGTAAATATGATTATTGGCAACGGATATACCCGTGATCATGCTGAGATATCATTAAATATTATGCGCGAGAACCCGGTGCTGCGTAAAATATTTGAGGAACTTTATGCCTGAGAGACGCCCGGGTAAAACTGCTTATTAGAAAGGTGAGTGTAATGGTTAGTGCAATGCTTAGGATCCGGATTAGTGAAGCCGACGTTCATTACGGTGGTGGTCTGGTTGACGGTGCCCATGTGGTTAAATATTTCGGTGACGTGGCTACTGAGCTGCTTATCCGTTATGACGGTGATGAAGGCCTTTTTGCTGCCTACGATCTGATAGAGTTTGCAGGGCCGGTTTATGCAGGAGATTACCTGGAAATCAGGGGTTGGATTGACCGGGTTGG
>SKPH01000061.1 GCA_007119615.1 Syntrophomonadaceae bacterium
AAGGTCGCCTGCCGGTGGTTAACTTCGCTGCCGGGGGGATTGCTTCACCTGCTGATGCATCCCTGATGATGCAGTTAGGATCTGATGGGATTTTCGTCGGATCCGGCATCTTCAAATCCTCGAAACCTCAGCTGGTGGCGGAAGCCATTGTCCGGGCTACGCTCCATTATGACGATCCAAAGATACTGGCGGAAGTTTCTGACGGCCTTGGCGAGGCCATGCCCGGCCTGGAGATGTCATCCCTGGCTGAAGCCGACCGGATGCAGGAACGGGGAATATAAAACATGAAGATTGGTGTACTCTCTGTCCAGGGGGCTGTTTCGGAACATATCAGGCACCTTGAGCTCTGCGGAACTGAGGCAGTAGCTGTTAAGGACAGCGAAACCATAAAACAGGTTAGCGGCTTAATTATACCCGGGGGCGAGAGTACAACTATCGGCAAATTGATTGAAATTTTCGGCCTGGCCGATCTGATCCGGAAGAGAAACCGGGAAGGGAGCCTGGCCGTTTTCGGTACCTGTGCCGGAATGATTTTAATAGCCCGGGATATCACAGACGGAATTCAGGGGCAGCAGAGACTCGGACTGATGGATATAGCCGTTAAGCGAAATGCTTTCGGCCGTCAGCGGGAAAGCTTTGAAACAGAACTTGACTTTGAGACTTTTGAAACTCCTCTAACCGCTGTATTCATCCGGGCTCCGATTATTGAAGCTACGGGCTCCGGGGTTGTAACGTTGGCAAAATTACCCGAAGGAATTGTTGCCGCCAGGCAGGGGAACCTGCTGGCTACTTCATTTCACCCGGAACTTACAACCGATCTGAGAGTGCATCGCTACTTCGTGCAAATGTGCCGGGTATAGCTACTCCCATTCAATCGTGCCGGGCGGCTTGGAGGTAATATCGTAAACTACCCGGGCCACATCGGGGATCTCTCCTGTGATCCGAACCGATACTTTCTCCAGCAAATCGTGCGGCAGGCGGGCCCAATCTGCCGTCATGGCATCTTCGGATATGACCGCTCTCAGGGCGATAACCGGCCCGTAGTGACGGTCATCTCCCTTCACTCCCACTACTTTGACATCTGTCAAAACCGCAAAATACTGCCATAGCTCTTCACTTAACCCTGCGTTATAGACCTCTTCCCTGAAAATAGCGTCAGCCTGCTTAAGCAGGGTCAGTTTTTCAGCTGTAATGTCTCCGATAATACGCACTGCTAAACCCGGGCCGGGGAAAGGCTGTCTTTTTAAAATAGACCCGGGCAGGCCCAGCTCGGCTCCAACCAGGCGCACTTCATCCTTAAAAAGCTCACGCAAGGGCTCAACCAGGTCAAATCCAAGCTCTTCCGGCAAACCGCCTACGTTATGGTGCGACTTGATGATCGCTGCGCCGCTTACAGTACCACTTTCTATTACATCAGGATAAATTGTGCCCTGGGCCAGGTAAGCGATATCACCCATGGAGAGCGCCTTGTCTTTAAAAACCTTAATAAATTCAGCCCCGATGATCCGCCTCTTCTCCTCAGGTTCGGTAACACCGGCCAGGGCTGCCAGAAACATCTTTTTTGCGTCAACATGAATAAATTGTCCTTTTAATCGTTCACGGTAAAGTTTTATCACCTGCGCGGCTTCATCGAGTCGCAGTAAACCGTGGTCGACAAAAATATAGATTGCCCTGTCAGCTATGGCCTGGTCCAGCAGGAAAGCCACTACCGAGGAATCGACACCTCCGCTCAAAGCACAGACAACCTTTTCATTTTCTCCTACAACATCCCTGATCTTCGCTACAGCATCGTTAACAAAACTGCGCGGGGTCCAGGATTGGCTGCACCCGCATACATTAAAAAGAAACCGCTTTAGAACATTGGTACCTCCAGGGGTGTGGAATACTTCAGGGTGGAACTGCACCCCGTAAATTTTATTTTCCTTGTCGCCGATAGCAGCAATGGTATTATTTTCAGTCAGGGCCAGTACGCCGAAACCCGGTGGAACTTCAAGAACTTCGTCCTGATGACTCATCCAGGCACAGCAGGAGGTTTCATCCAAAAAGTAATCATCTTCAAAAAGCGGCTCACGATCGACAATCTTAAATGCTGTTCTGCCGAATTCCGATCGGCTGCCTTTTACTACTTCTCCGCCCAGTTCCCTGGCTATAAGGTGCATCCCATAACAAATTCCAAGAATTGGAACCCCGCCCCTGTAAATTGCCGGATCACAGTACGGCGCACTTATATCATTAACGCTGGCCGGGCTGCCGGACAAAATTATCCCGGCCGGCTGATGCTCTTCGATTTCCAACCAGGAAGTATCATAGGGAAGAAGCTCGCAAAAAACTCCGGCTTCCCTGATCCGTCTGGCAATTAGCATGCTGTACTGTCCGCCGAAATCAAGGATTACTACTTTTTCACGAATACTGCTCGAATCTTCATTTAAAAAATGTTTCATGTCAGCTCACCTTTCATCTGTAATCACCTGAAAAACATGCTGTGCAAAATGCGCTTTGATCGGAGCCGAGGGCGTTGTATAAATCTTCAGGCTCGGCAAAAGTTATACTGTCAGCCCCGATTGATAAGGCTAAACGATCGAAATCGTCACCTGGAACTGCCAGGTCTTCCGCAACGGGAATATCAATTCCAAAATAACAGGGGTTTCTGTAAGGCGGGGAAGCTATACAGAGATGTACCCCGGCAGCGCCCGAAGCCAATAACAGGGATGTAAGCACCCTGGCAGTAGTTCCCCTGACCAGGGAATCGTCAACCACTGCCACCCTTTTGCCCCGGATCAATGCTTGAATAGGATTAAATTTCAGTCGCACCGCCTGTTCCCGGCCATCCCGGGTAGGCTCGATAAATGTTCTGCCCAGGTAAGGGTTGCGATGAACCGCCCATTCCAGGGGCAGGTTGAGAGCTTCGGCCAGTCCAATAGCTGCCGATACTCCTGAGTCGGGTGAAGGTATCACCAGATCAAGGTTGGTATTGATCCTGCCGGCCAGTGTAGAACCGACGTCTCTGCGAACCTGGTGGACACTTCGGCCGTCGATAACACTGTCGGGTCGGGCAAAATATACGTATTCAAATATACAAAGAGAACTTTTCGTATCGGCCTGCACTAAAGTCGATTTCAGGCCGCCTGGCCCGGCTGAAATTATTTCTCCGGGCCGGACATCCCTAACAAAAGTTGCGCCCACAGTATCGAGAGCTGCAGTTTCCGAAGCGAAAACAATGGCTTCCCCGAATTTCCCGATCACCAGCGGCCGGAAACCGCCCGGATCGCGGAAAGCGACCAGCTGATCATCATCCATGATTACTGCAGCATAAGCGCCCTCTACAATACTCATTGTCTTTTTGACAGCGTTAACCAGGCCCTGGCGACGGTAACGGAAAAGATAGCTTAAAAGAATTTCTGTATCGGAAGTGGTATGAAAAATCTGCCCCTCAAGGAGCAGTTTATCTTGCAGTTTCCTGGTATTGGTGAGGTTCCCGTTATGGGCCAGGGCTATTCCTGTCTTATCGAACGAACGGGCAACGAGCGGCTGGGCATTGGCGGCGTTGCTGATCCCGGTTGTTGAATAGCGGACATGCCCGAGTATTGTACCGGCTTTAATTGAAGAGAGAGTCTCACGGGTAAAAACAGTGTCAACCAGGCCCATGCCTTTAATTGACTGGATACCATTATCGTCTTTAAACGCAATGCCGGCGCTTTCCTGGCCGCGGTGCTGCAGGGCCAGTAAACCCAGATAGGTTATTATCGCCGCCTTGCCGGGTTCACGATAATTATAAACCGCGAAAACCCCGCACTTTTCCTGCGGCCGCCACTCAGGAAAAGAATCTTTCGCTAAATGCTCTCTATGGTTTTGCACAAGATTATAATTCAACAGAAAATAGTTAATGTCCTTTTCTGTAGTTGACAAAGCGTGAAATAGTATATATACTATTTTTGGGCAAAGGCGCCCGCAAGAACAGCGTAACAGCTGTCTGGCGGGCGTTTTATATTATAAATTATAAAGAATGGAGTGGTTTGGATGGGAATGACAAAAGCAGACGTAATGGGCATGGTTAAAGAATCCAGGGTTAAATTTATCCGCCTTCAATTCACAGATCTATCAGGACAGTTAAAAAATGTGGCTATCACAACGGAACAGCTTCCCAAGGCTCTCGACGGGGAGTTAATGTTTGACGGTTCATCTATTGAAGGGTTTGTCCGCATCGAAGAATCGGATATGTACCTGCGCCCGGACCTTAATTCATTTGCCATTTTCCCCTTTCGGCCCCAGGAGGGTGGTATCGCCCGCCTGATGTGCGACGTTTATACTCCTGAAGGAGAACCCTTCGCCGGCTGCCCGCGCAGTCAACTGCAGCGGATGATCGCCCTGGCCGAGAAGGAAGGCTATTCAATGAACTGCGGCCCTGAAGCGGAATTTTTTATGTTTCATACAGATGGAAACGGCGCTCCAACCCTGCATACCCACGATCAGGGCGGATATTTTGACCTGGCCCCTACAGATCTGGGCGAAAACGCACGCAGCGATATGGTCCTCAGCCTGGAGCAGATGGGGTTGGAAATCGAAGCCTCTCACCATGAAGTCGCTCCCGGACAGCATGAAATTGATTTTAAGTACAGCGATGCTCTGCGCACAGCAGATGACCTCTCCACCTTTCGGTTCGTGGTCAGAACTGTCGCCCAGCGGCACGGCCTTTATGCCACTTTTATGCCAAAACCGATTGCGCATATCAACGGATCGGGAATGCATACCCACCTGTCTCTTTTCAAAGGCGGATCTAATGTTTTCCATGATCCCGATGCTCCTGAAGAGTTAAGTCAGGAAATGCTCTACTTTATAGGTGGCCTGCTGGAACATGCCCGGGGTTACACGGCGGTAACTAATCCGCTTGTAAACTCGTATAAGCGCCTTGTTCCCGGTTATGAAGCACCGGTATATATTGCCTGGTCACATCGTAACCGCAGCCCCCTGGTCAGAGTACCGGCCAGAAGAGGAATCGGCACCAGGGTTGAACTGCGCAGTCCCGATCCTTCCTGCAATCCTTACCTTGCTTTTGCTGTAATGCTGCGCGCCGGGCTTGACGGCATCGAAAAGAAAATTAATCCGCCGGATCCGGTAAATTTGAATATTTATACTATGACCGACGAGGAGAAAGCACTTCACCAGATTAATAGCCTTCCCGGTACACTGTATGAAGCCATCCTCGCTCTAGATGCCGACCCAATTATCCAGGAAGCGCTCGGGGAGCATATCTATGATCGTTTCCGTGAAGGCCGAATGGCAGAATGGCTCGATTACCGCATCCAGGTTCATGACTGGGAAGTTAAACAATACCTGGCGAGGTTCTAGCAATAAACCCGGTTCTAAAATAAGGGGGCGCAGAAGCGCCCTCTTTTATATTGGTGCGTTTTTTTCCATTTTTCCTGACTCATAGTATAATTGATAAAAGTTGACAGAAACGGAAAGGATTTAGCTTATGATCGATACTCGCTGTGATTACTGCATCGGTACAGCCAACGCCAGGTTACAGAAATCACTGACTGCAATGCTGGCTGAAGCCGGGTTTAATTCTTCCGGGGCAGCAAACAGTGTTCCAATCCTGCTGCGAAAATTACGGATGGTTCAGCCCTGGCTTGCAGTAATAGATACTACTTTACCTCCCGGTAATATTGAGCAGCTGGCTGCGATTATCGAAAACGACGGTCTGGCTGCCGCCATCTATGTTAATACCGGCGGTATCCGCCTTGATCACTATGTTCAGCTTAACTGGCCGGTTGAAGCGCCGGTTTTAACCGCAGTCGCCAGAGCGTTATGCAGTGAATTTGCCCACAAAAAAAGACTGCATGGGGAAATAGAAGCGCTGCAGCGTAAACTACAGGAACGCAAGTTAATTGATAAAGCTAAAGGGATTTTGATGAGCCGTTATTCGCTGGACGAAAAAGAAGCCTTCCGCTTTCTGCAAAAAAACAGTATGGAACAGAGAGTAACCATGACCGAGACGGCCGGAATTATTATTGACGACCCTGCCCGTTTCTCCTTTTTAATACGGCGCTGACAAATTCTTTAAACAGCGGATGGGGGCGGGTTGGCCGTGACTTGAATTCAGGGTGAAATTGAACCGCGACAAACCAGGGGTGATCTTTTAGCTCGATCATTTCGACCAGATTATCATCTTCATTTATTCCGCTAAAAACCATTCCCGCTTTTTCCAAATCAGAAATGTATTCATTATTGAATTCATAACGGTGTCTGTGCCTTTCAAAGACAAGATTTTCCCGGTAGGCCGCATTGGCCAGGGTACCGTCCTTGATCGAACAGGGATATGCGCCAAGGCGAAGGGTTCCACCAATCCGGGTGTTCTCTTCCTGCCCCGGCAGGTAAATAATGACCGGGCCGGGCGTATCAGGGTTAAACTCGGTACTGTGAGCTCCTTCAATACCGGCAACATTTCGGGCAAACTCGATCACCGCACACTGCATACCGAGGCAAAGGCCCAGGAAGGGTATTTTTTGCTCCCTGGCGGTACGAATGGCCTTTATTTTTCCTTCAATACCGCGTTCTCCAAATCCACCGGGAACCAGGATACCGTCGGCATTGTTCAGCAAATCATCTGCTTCACCCGATTCCAGCTGTTCGGCCTGGACAAGAACAGTCTGAACGGCAACGTTATGCTCTAAACCGGCATGAAATAGGGCTTCATTTATACTGATATAAGCATCCTGCAGGGAAATATATTTACCGACAAGTGCGATAGTAACTGTGTCTTTCAGGTTATGCGCCTGCTTAACGATATCCTGCCATTGCTGCATATCCGCCTGCTTACAACTCAGGTGCAGTTTTTCAAGTACCAGTTGATCAAGATTTTGGTCCTGCAGCAACAGTGGCACTTCATAGATAACACCGGTATCAAGATTCTCAACGACCTCTTCAGGCTGGACATTACAGAACAGAGCAATTTTTTTTCTTAAATCATCGCCAAGCGGATACTCCGTGCGGCAGACAATAAGATCCGGTTGTATACCGATACTGCGCAGCTCTTTAACGCTGTGCTGGGTTGGCTTGGTTTTAAGTTCGCCGGACATTGGGAGGTAAGGGACCAGTGTCACATGAATAAATAAGACATTTTCCCATCCGAGATCATACCTCAACTGGCGGATAGCCTCCAAAAAGGGCAGGCTCTCGATATCACCTACGGTACCGCCAATCTCGGTAATTACAATATCAAGATTGCTGCTGCAAACCATCCTTGTAACACTGCTTTTTATTTCATCTGTTATATGGGGGATTACCTGGACAGTATTTCCATCGTAATGGCCTTCTCTTTCGGCTTCGATAACAGACCAGTATATTCTGCCCGCGGTATAATTATTTTCTCGAGTGAGAGGTTCATCGATAAAGCGTTCATAGTGGCCCAGATCAAGGTCGGTTTCAGCACCGTCTTCTGTAACGAAAACTTCGCCGTGTTGATAGGGGCTCATTGTGCCGGGGTCATAGTTGATATAGGGGTCAAATTTTTGTATGGTAAGATTTAAGCCTCTGTTTTTCAGCAGGCAGCCCAACGAAGCCGCTGTTATACCTTTACCCAGAGATGAAACAACTCCACCGGTTATAAAAACATATTTGGTCATAAGCGCCCCCTTACTGATCTTAGTTTTCCTTTAATCTTTCAGGTCGGCTCAGCAACTGCTGCAGCTGGTCTTCGATCACCCACCGCAACCTGAGGAGGAGGTTCCACCGCCTGAAGCACTGCTGCCTGTCCGGAAAAGTGATAAAACTTTATTTGCATCTTTTCCACAGGCAGGACATTTTATACTACTAACTGTACTGCTGCACAGTTCTTCATGCTTTTTCTTGCACTCGGAACAGTAAAATTCATAAATGGGCAAAACTGCACCTCCTCTCATTATCAACAGCTGACTTGTACAGCAATATAATCATACCGCCGCTGTGCGGCAGTCTAGGTCCGGCCTTTCAATCTCTTTCTCTTCTTGGCTCGTCTTCTTTTTTTACGCTGTCTTTTTAACTGCTTACGCGATTTTTCTTGTGCCATAGCCTGAAACGTTCCCCTCCTTTGCGTAACTTTCAACTGCCACCATAATTATTTTAAAAAATAGTTAACCTTATGATAAGACAATTTTCCCTTAGAACAATTAATCAAAATAAAGTATAACACAACTTAAAGATAATAAAAATATTAAGGAGCGATAATCAGGAAAAATCGGTGGTTCATACTGTCACCGGCAAAAGAAATTTCGATTCCTGCGATATGGCACCGGGAGAAATATTTAGTCAAACGTTTGATCAAACAGGGATCTTCGGTTACATTTGTATTTATTGCCAAAGTCGATTGTCCAAATCATAGCGGGATAGATAAAGACAGCTTAGAAAATCACTGCTGTGCGGTGTTATACCCGCACAGCTTTTGATTGGGCTAATACCTGTCCATTAATTTTAAGTTGCTGCCGAATAAAATTTTAAAATAAACTTATCCAAAAGGAAAAAAACATGCAGCATAGAATGAGTATAAGAGTTGCTCAGTTTTATCAGAGATCAGCAAAACAATTCAATCTCGGGGAGGATACAGTTGATGGACTTAAGCCCTAATGCGCGCATTACTTATGAAAAAAGGTATTTAATCAAAGATGAAAAAGGAAACCCAACAGAAAAACCGGAAGATCTACTGCGCAGAGTGGCGGCCAATATAGCCGCTATTGAATATAACTACGGTAAAACAGAACCGGAAGTCAAGAAAATAGAAGATGATTTTTTCCAGGTTATGGCTAATGCCCTGTTCATACCAAACTCACCAACCCTGATGAATGCCGGCCGCGAGCTCCAACAGTTAAGCGCATGCTTTGTCCTACCCCTCGAAGATAGTATGGAAGGCATTTTTACCGCCCTGAAAAATATGGCCCTGGTTCAGAAAACCGGCGGGGGTACCGGATTCGCTTTCGATCGTCTGCGGCCCAGCAATGATCTCGTTCGCTCCACGAACGGAGTCGCCAGCGGCCCAATTTCATTTCTTAAGATATTTGATTCTGCTACCGAGGCGGTTAAACAGGGCGGAACAAGACGCGGGGCTAATATGGGCTCATTGATCTACAACCACCCCAATATCCTCGATTTTATCTGCAGTAAAGAAAAAGAAGATGAAATTAATAATTTCAACCTGTCCATCACAGTTTCCGACGAATTCATGCGCAAGGCTACCGGAGAAGATCCGGACCCCGCTTACGATTTGATAAATCCCAGGACAAAAGATGTTTACTATGATCCTGAAACCGGCGAGAAAGCACAGCTCGATGCCGTTGCAGTATTCGATCTTATAGTCCAGAAAGCCTGGGAAAAGGGCGACCCCGGAATCATTTTTATCGACCAGATGAACAGGCATAACCCTACTCCCCATGTGGGCTGTTATGAAACGACCAACCCCTGCGTTCCGGCTGACTCCTTCGTGCACACTTCTGAAGGACCTAAAACAGTCAAAGATTTAATTGGCAAGCAAACTGCTCTGATCGTAAATGGAGAGTCCTACTTAACAACTGAAAAAGGCTTTTTCTCTACCGGGATCAAGCCGGTCTTCTCTGTAAAAACAAAAGCAGGCTTCAGTATGAGGGCCACAAGTGATCACCCGGTAATGAAAGTCAAAAAAAGAACAAGGCACACTATAGAAAAAGAATGGACAAAAATTAATAATCTTAAAGCCGGAGACGAAATAATGCTGCATAACCATCGCAGCTTTTCCGCCTGGGATGGCCTTTACGGAGAAAAAGAGGGCTATTTAACAGGATTGCTTGTAGGAGACGGAACACTGAAAACTGACAAGGCCCTGCTTTCTGTCTGGACTGAACCACATGAGAGAATTGATACAGCAGTTATGGTTGAAGCCCTGGCTGCAGCAGAAACATCGCCTCATCGCAGTGATTTTAAGGGGTTGCAAATAGTAACCGCCAGGAATAAATACCGTCTGAGCCTTGCTGCTATTAAAAAAATTGCCCTCTCCCTTGGCATGACTCCCGGTAACAAGGCTATCACTCCTTACCTGGAAACAAGAACTTCTTCCGAATTTGCCAGGGCATTTCTAAGAGGCTTGTTTGATGCAGATGGCTCTGTGCAGGGAACTCAGAATAAAGGGCTTTCAGTGATACTTGCTCAGAGCAACCTGGATCGACTTAAAGCAGTGCAAAGAATGCTGGCCCGCTTTGGAATAATCAGTACAATTTATGAAAACAGGCGTCCGGAAAAATACACTCCACTACCAAATGGCGAATCCGGCAGCAGCAGCTATAAAACCCAAATACGGCACGAACTGGTAATAGCCAATAATAATCTCAAAGTTTTCAATGATATTATCGGTTTTCATGACAGCAGCAAAAAAACCCGGCTTACTAATTTGCTTGGAGATTCCCACCTTAAGCCAAATCAAGAACACTTTATAAGTTCTGTTGAATCAATAAAACCGAATGGCAATGAGGAAGTGTTTGATGTCCAGGTTCCCGGGGCAAATGCTTTTGATGTCAACGGGCTGGTCGTTCATAACTGCGGAGAGCAGCCGCTACTGCCCTTTGAGGCCTGCTGCCTGGGCTCGATCAACCTGGGTAAATTTGTTACAGAAGATGCCCGGATCGATTGGGATCAATTAGCTGAACTCATTAAAACCATTGTCCGTTTTCTCGACAACATTATTGATGCCAGCAACTATGTCATTCCTGAAATTGCCGCCATGCACAAGGAAGGCAACCGTAAAATCGGCCTCGGCATCATGGGCTGGCACGATATGCTGGTCAGGTTGGGCGTAACCTACGATAGCGAAGAAGCAATCGGGATTGCCGAAAAAGTAATGCAGTTTATCAACACCAGGGCCAAAGAGACATCGGTGGCTCTGGCCGAAGAACGGGGAGTCTTCCCCAATTTTGAAGGCAGTATTTACGATACCGGCCAAGCCGAAGACAGGGTTCGGAATGCAACCAGGACTACAATTGCCCCCACCGGCACAATTTCTATTCTTGCCTCCGCCAGCAGCGGCATAGAACCTTACTTTAGTATTGCATTTATCCGTAAAAATATTTTAGGCGGCCTTGATTTGCCGGAAGTTAACCCCCTCTTCCTGGAACTGGCCCGGAAGGAGGGTTTTTACAGCGAGGAACTCATCCAGGAAATTGCCTGCAGTGGCAAAATTCCGGATGACTCAGCTGTTCCCCAGAAATATAAAGAGCTCTTTAAGACTGCAATGGAAATTGACTACAGCTGGCATGTCAGGCACCAGGCCGCTTTCCAGAAATATACCGATAATGCGGTAAGCAAGACAATTAACCTCAAACAGGAGGCTACAATTGAAGATGTTAAATATGCCTATATCACGGCATGGGGTGCCGGTTGTAAAGGAATAACCATCTACCGGGACAGTTCCCGGACAAAACAGGTTCTTAACGTCGGAGACGGATCTGAAGCAGACGCTCTCAAGCCGACAAAGCGGCCTAAAACTTTAACCGGCCACACAACCAGCATCCGGACAGCCCTGGGCAACCTTTTTGTCACTGTCAATACCGCCGGTGGGAAACCTTTTGAACTGTTCGCCCAGATCGGTAAAGCCGGAAGCGATGTTGTCGCCTTTACCGAGGCGATAGCCCGCCTGATATCACTGGCCCTGCGCTGTAATGTAAGCGTTGATGATATTGTTAATCAACTTGAAGGTATCGGAGGCGCCAGGTCTGTCGGGTTCGGCCCAAACCGGATTATGAGCGTTCCCGATGCCATCGGCCAGGCTATGCGAAATCTGGCCCAGGCCGATTCAGAAACCGCCTTCGTAAATAACAATGCCCTGGAGATCTGTCCCGACTGCGGGACCTGCGCCCTGATCAGGGCTGAAGGATGTCTGAAATGTGAGGCATGTGGTTTTACTGAATGTTAAAATATGCAGAAATTATATACAATTTATTTTGTTTTAAAAAAGGTTTTTTACTTATTTTGTAGAATTAGTAACCTTTAGTATAAAATTAACCAAATTATGCAAGGTAGTTTGATATAAAAACCATCAAAAACAACCTTGATTGGGGGGATAACCATTTCGAGCGAAGTTTATCAAATGGCTCAGGAAATAGAGTCTATAATTGACCAGATCCAGGGAGTTGTCTCCGGACGGTTAACCTGCCATAATGAAGAGGTTACAGAGATTCATGTTCTGGCCGATACTTCACGTTCTCCCAAACAGATTGTCAGGGATATTGAATCTGCTATAATGGTAAAACTGGGAATCGAGATGGATCATAAAAAAATTAGTGTGGCTCAGCTAAATCAGCCCGATCAAGCTCCGGTCAACCATGATATCAGGTGCCAGTTAAAAAGCATTACTTATACATCGGAAAACGGTAATGCCGAAGTTATGGTTGCCATTAGCGACGGCACTAAATCATATACAGCTAAAGTTACAGGCCCTAACACCCGGCAAAATCGCCTCCGGCTTACTGCCACAGCTGCATTGACAGCTATCGAACAGTGTTTGAACGTTGAGGGAATGCTCGTAGTTGGCGATGTTCAAAAAGTTGTCTTATACGGACAGGCAGCAATAGCCGCTGTAATTTGCCTGCGGTGCGGGCTTCAGGAAGAAATACTACTGGGTACAGCGCTAAATAGAGGAGATGATTTGGAATCTACAGTCCGTGCTTCTCTGGATGCTGTCAACCGGAGAACCACTGTTTTAAAAAGCAAATAAGTTTGAAGCCGGCAGCAGTTATTTATGATAATACTTTTTCAACGAGCGAACCCCGAGCGGAGCGTCGCCAGCGGCTTATAGCGGAAAACCGTTGAGCTACCTGGTAAAGGGGGTTAAACCATGAAGTTTACCCTGATTAAGGCGCTCGTCGCATTAGCTGGCCTTGTTTTGTCAGGCGCAGCAATGCTTAAGTGGTAATAGTTAAGTAGGGTCGCTGCCGGCTTCATTATTAACACAAAGGTGATTTCTATGGATAATAACATTCCCGGTAAAGCATTAACATTTATTATACTTCTGGCCGGTGCAGCAATAGCGATTGCTACCTATGCTGCAATATTGATGAACTGGTCTCAGGTCTCCTGGTTCCCAATACTTGTTTTTTTTGTACTAATTATCCTTGCAGACTCTTTTCCGGTAACCCTGCCCCGCGGCGGCAGTGTAACTGTTAGCTTTGCTGTAAACGCCGCCTCGATTCTACTGTTCCAACCATTTATGGTAATCTTAATCTCGGTAGCCTATGAGATATTCCAACTGTTTAGAAGCAAAAATCGTATAAAACACTTTTTCAATACTGCCCAACTTACAACTTCTGCTGGTTTGGCAGCCATTGTTTACGGAAGCCTTATTCCTATCACTGCAGATATTTCTTTAAGTCATATACCCGCTTTTGTTGCATCGATGGCTGTACTAAGTATATTAAATCACACTTTCGTTACACTAATCCTTTCTTTTATCGAAAAAGAAAAACCATATACCATTTGGCTGGTCAATATAAAGTGGTGTACCCTTACATTTGTTAGTATGGCACCCCTTGGAGCTTTTATCGCCGTTATCTATATCAATATCGGTTTCTGGGGCCTGGTGCTCTTCCTTCTGCCGATGATTTTAGCCCGTCATACCTTCCAGTCATACATGAACATGCGCGAAACCTTCCTCGATACAATTAAAAGCCTGTCGCTGGCTATCGATGCCAAAGATCCCTATACCAAGGGCCACTCGTCCCGGGTGGCTGATTACGTGACCTCCCTGGCCGCCGAGCTGAAATGGCCTGCCGACAGAATTGAGTTCTTACAATATATTTCCTTGATTCACGATGTCGGGAAGGTGGCTGTCCCCGAGAACATCCTGAAAAAAGATAGCCTGCTGACGGAAAATGAATACGATATCATGAAGAAACACAGTGCAGCGGGCGCAGAAGTGATTAAAGACGTTAAGTATTTTGCCGCCGGTTCAAATATTATCCGGCATCATCATGAACGCTGGGATGGCACCGGTTATCCCGATCGGATAAAAGGTGAAGATATACCGGAAGGGGCCCGGATCCTGGCGGTAGCCGATGCTTTCGATGCAATGACTACAGACCGGCCTTACCGCAAGGCACTGGATCCCAAGTTCGCATTAAAAGAGCTGCAGGACTGTGCCGGTACACAATTTGACCCTAAGGTAGTTGAAGCTTTTGTCCGTTTATATCCCAAGGCAGATTTCAATATGTCACACAGCGAAGAACCGGAAACCGTCACAAAAGAGCAGGCTGTTTTTCATTCGGAAACCATCCATTAAATAATACCTCCGGGGAGGCCTGCAAACTTGTTGTGGGAAGCTGTTCTGCTGGGTTTAATCATCGGTTGGTTTCGAAACGGAAAACTAAAAAACCTGGGCCGGATTTCTTTGCCCGGTTGGCCATTGATTTTTCTGGCAGTCCTTATCCAGACAGTAATCTGGATCGACTTCACTACAGGATCTGACTTCCTGACCCCACTTTACCCGATTCTTTATGTCCTTTCATTTGTGGTTCTCGTAGTATTTTTTTTCCTTCAGGGCAGACAGGCCGGTTTTATAATGATCGGGTTCGGTATACTTCTTAATCTTGTAGTGATCACTGCAAACCGGGGGATGATGCCGGTTGACACTGATTACATGCCTACCGAAGTAGCTGAAGAGTTGGAAGCCGGAGAAAAAAGCCCTTTCCACGCCCCTATGACCGATGAAACCTGGCTTGCCTTCCTTGGCGACCGGATCCGTATCCCTTACCGTAATCAGCTATTAAGTATCGGAGATATTGTAATCGGCGCCGGAGTAATCATTCTCATCCAGAACGGCATGCAGGGAACAAAGCGGAAAAAACAGTGGCGGTAATCCGAGATAAAATTAAGCAATAAAATACACGCTCCGGGAAACAAAAAAACCACCTCTAAGGTGGTTTAAATTTAAGTAATCCTAAAATTTTTATACTGGTGCCGGAGACCGGAATCGAACCGGTACGACCATGTTATGGTCGAGGGATTTTAAGTCCCTTGCGTCTGCCTGTTCCGCCACTCCGGCGAAAAATTGGAGGCGACACCCGGATTCGAACCGGGGATGAAGGATTTGCAGTCCTCTGCCTTACCACTTGGCTATGTCGCCAAATAAAATGGAGCGGAAGACGAGATTCGAACTCGCGACCCTCGCCTTGGCAAGGCGATGCTCTACCACTGAGCTACTCCCGCAGAACTGGTGCCGAGAGACAGAATTGAACTGTCGACACGCGGATTTTCAGTCCGCTGCTCTACCGACTGAGCTATCTCGGCCATATGGCGGAGCTGACGGGACTCGAACCCGCGGTCTTCGGCTTGACAGGCCGATATGTTAACCATCTACACCACAGCTCCATGTGCATAGATAAGTATACAAAAGCTCTTAGTAAAAGTCAATACAATCAATTAGCCGGAATAAATTATTATTACACCGTTAGACCCGGCTACTCGAGAGAGAATGACTTGTGAGAACCAGACTTTCCACCCTTCATTTCTTTCCTGAGACGCTCAAGCCGTTCCTCTTCGGGTGAACTGTAATAGATCAGGCTTTGCAACTCCAGAGTTAAGTCGGCATTATGGATGTGAACATTTTCCGGGACATTAAGTTTGACCGGCGCGAAGTTGAGAAGGGCAATTACACCATGCTTGACTACCAGGTCGGCAGCATCCTGGGCGGCTTTGGCGGGTACAGCAATAATCGCTACCTTAATGTTGTGTTCCCTGATAAAGCGGGGAGCTTCGTCCAGAGGTAAAATATCAATAACATCGATGCTTTTGCCAACCAGGCGGGGATCTTTATCGAATACCGCTACAACATTGACATAAGGATTCTTTGTCGAGTTGTAACGAGTCAGGGCGGTGCCCAGGTTCCCGGCTCCCATAACTATTGTTTCAATTCTTTTATCCAAACCGATTATTTTAATTATTTTTTCCCTGAGAAATTCCGTGTTGTAACCGGCGCCGCGAGTCCCGAAAGCTCCAAAATAAGCCAGATCTTTGCGGATTTGTTCGGCGGTAAACCCGGATTCAGTGCTTAAATCTTTCGATGAGATCATATCGATATCGCGTTGAACAAGTTGATCCAGTATCCGGAGATAAATCGGTAACCTCTTTATAACAGACTTTGAGATAATTCTTTCCGGCATTTTCTACCCTCCCGATTAACATTATTTACATAAATGATCTCAGATCTCTTTTGCTTAATTAAAATGAAGAAAGAACAGCTGTAAACAGCAGGCTTCGGATTACTTGCTGCGCAGCAGGACATCATGCGTTAGCTGTTCCAAGACTTCTCTTTTTTCCGTATTGCCGGTCTTTAAATTACTGATTAAATCTGCCGCGTACTTAGCATGTTCTTCGGCCTTACGGTATGTATAAGCGGGGCCGTCGCCATCTAGCACAGCCTGGGCCACCGCGCTGATTTGGTTTCCCGATGTATCTGTACTCTGCAACAGATGGCTTATAGACTCTTCTCCTGAAGCCATACTTAGAGTCCGGATCAGGGGTAGGGTAATAACCCGGTTATTGAGATCACCGTAAAGCGGCTTGCCGGTTACCTGGCCCTCGCCGGTGTAATCAAGCAGGTCATCAATTAATTGAAATGCAATGCCCAGGTTGTAACCAAATTCGGACCAGAGAACCTGTTCTTCCTGGTCTCCGCCTGATAGGAGGCTGCCGGCCTGGCAGCATCCGGCAAAAAACGATGCGCTTTTTTTCCCAATCCACTGAAAGTAGCGCTCTTCAAGTCCCGGAGTAGTTGTATCGGCGAAGGCCTGTTCTACTTCACCTTCTGCCATATTTTGGACAATATCAACGATAATATCCATCAGGCGCCAGTCCTGGTAACCGACCAACATTTTATAGGCCTGGGTTAATAGATAATCACCGCTTAAAACCGAAATTTTGTTGCTCCACTTGATGTGAACTGCAGCCTTCCCCCGGCGGGTTGATGCCTGATCGATAACATCATCATGCAGCAGGGAAGCTGTATGTAACAGCTCGAGGGCAACCGCCACATCAATAAAAGGTATAAGACTGGCCCGGCTGCGATAGGCAGCAATCAAAAACAGGGCAGGCCTTATTCGTTTTCCTGTCCCGTTAAATATATAATCGCCCACTTCATTAATTTCAGGACCAGCCGTTTCAACAACTTGCTGCAGCCTATCCTTAACCAGAGCCAGTTCGCTTTCGATCAATTGCCATTTATGTTCCAGTTTTTCCGAACCCCTATTCTAAGAATTCTGCTATTTGATAAAGCACTTGTTCGACAAATCTGGATAAAAACCCTTTTCGCCAGATTAACCGGACTTAAAAAGTATTTTTTGTACAACAATCAATTCCGGCGGTTCGTTGCCCTGGTTGGCCAGGACAGTATGCACTACAGTATATCCGGATGGCGGTAGTTTTGTGCAAACTCTAAGCAGTTCTTTCTTTTCAAGAAGCCCTTCGGGATGCCCCGGGTAGAGAACCAGTGTAATTATTCCCCCGGGTTCAAGCAGGGTTAAAGCCTGTTCAAAGCTGTTTAAAGTGGTTTTAGATTCGGTCTTGACCCGGCGGCTGCCGCCGGGAAGATAACCGAGGTTATACATGACAATTTTTACAGGATTAACGACATGCCGCGCAATTTCTTCATGACCCGCGTGAATAAGGGTTACCCGTTGTTCCAGAGCCTTTTCTTTTAATTTATCAGCTGTCGCCTTAAGCGATTGTTCCTGGATATCGAAAGCGTAAACATGGCCGGACGGGCCGGCCTTTTCAGCCAGAAAGGCTGTATCGTGCCCGTTTCCGGCTGTCGCATCGACTGCCAAGTCACCTGCATTGATAACCATGCTGACCATGTAGTGGGCAAGATCTGTTACTTTTTTTATAGAGATCAAGATTCAGGTCCCCGTTCAATATTTTTCTACCCTGGTAGAGATTATCTCAACTGCGCTCTCCTGTTCAACATAATCGTATATTTTCTGCATGATACTATCGGCTCCCGCTCCGGTATGGCAAACTGCAGCTATGCCAAGTTCCGCACGCTGCCAGAGGTCCTGGTCACCAATTTCGGATACCGAGACGTTAAAACGATTACGCAGGCGTTGTATGATGCTCTTGACTACCTGCCGCTTCGCTTTTAAAGAAGTTTTACCGGGGATATGAAGCTCGAGGACGCATACTGCAACGCGAAAAGGAACCACCGCCTTATATTAAATATACCGGAGCATAACCTGTTTGATGTAATCGTCAACCGGCACGTTATCTTTTTGCAGTTTGTTGTAGATCCGCTCTACAGGTTTTTTAAGAGCACCATTTTCCATGTCGGCCAGGGTTCGGTAATATCCGGTCCTCCTGCCCAGGCGAAACTGTTCGCGCTGCGTTTCAGGCATTGAAAGATAGCGGTTAATTACTTCCTGCATGTCCGGTTTATCCCGGGGCAGTTTACCGTTTACTTCCTCTAAAAGATTAAGGATATGATCGCTATAAAAGTGACTTTCAATCCCTTCCAAGTTCTCAATCATAAGCGCCTCTTCCCTGACCACATCATCGTCAGTCAGAGGCTCGAATCCACCCTGCTGAATTTTATTATATAAAGGACTGGATGCCGGCACAGCCAGCGTGCGTACCCTGATAAAGTCAGGATTAATTTCATTTAATACCCTGGCTGTATCCAGAGCATGTGCCCGCCACAGTTTAACTCCGCCCAGTCCCAGGATTACATATTCGCTCAGTGATATTCCTGAAGCCTTAACTCTCTTCCCGGCTTCGATATGCTGAGCCCCTGATACCCCTTTTTGCATCAATTCGAGAACTTCATCATTACCGCTTTCCAGGCCGACATGAATCCGGTTTAAACCTGCTTCTTTAAGCTGCTTGAAATCTTCCACAGATCGGCGAAGCAAAGTTCGGGAACGGGCATAGGTTGTAATTCTTTTTACAGTTGGAAATCTTTCCTTAATACAACTCAATATTTCAGTCACCTGAGACACCGGTAAAAGCAAGCTGTCAGCATCCTGAAGAAATACATTTTCACCACCGTGGAAAAGCCAGAAAGCGACTTGAAATAGTTCTGGATGCTCAGACTGCACCATAGCCGCTGTCCTACGGTTAATCTCTCCACCATAGCCAAGGGTATGGGATAGCTCTTTAATTTTCTCTGCGGCGTCTGCTGCAGCCTCTATATCGCTTTTGATCTCTTCCAGGCTGCGCCTGCTAAATTCTTTCCCCTTATAGACCGGACAAAAAAGACAGCGGTTCCAGGGGCAGTTACGAGTCAGGCGCAGAAGCAAACTATTAGATTCACTGGGAGGGCGAATCGGGCCCTGTTCGAAAGCATACTTGCTAATAGCCATCGGTAACCTCCTGATACATTCTTATAACGGTTGTAAATAAAGGAACCTGCTCACAGCATGACCTTCGATAAAGGGCACAGTTAACTGTGCCCCTATAAAAAACTTTTTGGCCTTCTTGTATTATCAAACACCCCGTTACGCATTGGGAAGATAGTGCTTTAATCTATCCCACAGCTCCTGAGGCTTAAAAGGCTTGGTCATATAACTGTCCGCTCCAAGATCCATTGCTCTCTGTTTGTCTTCTTCTTCTGCTTTGGCAGTCAGAACAATTATCGGTATTTTTCTTGTATCTTCTTTGCCTTTGAGAACTTTCAGAACTTCAAAACCATCTACTTTTGGCATTAACAGGTCCAGCAGGATTAAATCTGGATGCTCCCTGCCAACAGCGTTCAGGGCTTCTTCACCGTCCTCGACAATCTCCACATCATATCCAACGGCATCCAGGCAGGTGCGAACTCCCAAAATAACATTTTTTTCATCTTCGACCAGCAAAATTCTTTTACCCATACCTTAACCTCCTTCCTGACCATTATCCGGAAGCGTTACAGACTCGCCACCTTGATATACCGGGAAAGTGAAGGTAAAGGTGGTTCCTTTCCCAACCTCGCTGTCAACCCATATCTCACCACCATGAGCCATAACAATATCTTTGGCAATCGCAAGCCCCAGGCCTACTCCACCGGTTCCTTTACGGCCGGGACCGCTGACCTGGACATATTTACGAAAGATCTTATCCTGGTGCTCCTTAGGTATCCCGCTGCCTGTATCCTCGACCGAGAAGAAATGGCGCTTGCCGCGCTGCCTGACCCTAACGGTAATTGTCCCGTCCTTACCGGTATAACGTAAAGCATTGCCGACCAGGTTAGCCAGAACCCAGACAGATTTATTAAAATCAGCTGCAACCGGCGGAAGGGCGGGCGGAAGATCGGTAATAAGTTCAACACCCTGCTTTTCTGCCTGAATCTTGAGGGGCCGGACCGCTTCCTGAACCAGGTCGGCAACATCTGTGGATTCAGCTTCCACATATATTGTGCCTGATTCAATACGCGAAAGTTCCATCAGGTTGTCGATAAGCCGGTTTAACCTTTCACAATCTGCTCCGATCGCCTCCAGAACTTCTTTTCCCCGGGGAGTTAGATCACCGAGCATGCCTTCCTTGAGCATCTCCACGCCGACAATAATAGTCGTCAATGGAGTGCGAAATTCATGGGATACAATAGATACAAAGTCAGTCTTTATTTTTTCCATTTCATGAAATCTGGTTACATCAGTAAGCTGGATTAAGGCGCCCCAGAGCTTGTTCTCGTGAAATACCGGGTTTATGGCAATTTTGAAGAAAAAACGTTCATCATGACGCTTTACTTTGACCGATGCTTCTTCATATGAGCATTTTAAAGCGGCCTCCTGTTGAAAAACTTCGGTCAGCAAATCTTCCAGCCTGGTAATAGCAGTTAATTCAGTTACCTTTACCCCCTGGGCCTGCTCTGAGCTGGTATGGAAAAATTCTTCTGCCTTCCGGTTCAGCCATACTACACTCATTTCCCGGTCAACTAAAAAAACTGCGTCAGCAAGATTACTGGCAATTGTATCCAGGTTAACCGGTTCCGGTAAATTACTCAATTTCACACCTGCCTTTCTGTCAAAACCAATTAAAGATATTAATATTATAGCAATCGGTTTCCCAATTATATCATCATCAAAGGATATTGAAAAGCTTTAGCGGCGGCAATTATACCGTTAACTACACACTTAAAGCCCCCGAAAAGGGGGCTTTAAGTGTGATTACGCAAAGCTGTTAGCTGTTACGATTGTCAAATATAACCTGTTCGGTAATATACTTTTCCAAACCAATCTTGTTGGCGACGGCATCGAGTGTGCTTCCTTCAACCTTTAGGGGCATTTCAAAGTCTGCTTTCAACTCTTCCTGTAGCGATTTGTATAGCGCTTCTTCGTCGGCTCCTGAAACACCCTTAACTACAACTTTCAGGGTATCCTGGGAATCACTGCGGTTTATCTCTGCATACCAGAGCAGGACATCTTCCCGGGCAAACATTTTCTTACGCAGATGGTTGCCGTTAAACTGAACAGTTTTATCTTTACCCTGAAGATCGTAAATCATTGACTTTCTTTCAATATCGCCCATAATCCGTGGAACTGTCCGTTTACAATTGGGGCAGGGTTCGGTAGTCAGGCCTCCGGTGGCGATATCACCTGTTTTGCAGCGCAGCAGCACTGTACCCCGCGCATCGAGGTGAGTTACGACAACTTCGCCTTTTTCTCCTTCTCCCAGCGATTCACCGCTTTCAGGGTCTACAATCTCGATCAGAATATGATCGGGATTGGTATGATAACCATAGTCGGGAGCACATTCAGCCCAACCCGATTTTGCTTCAGAGTTAAAGTATATCCGCTGTACCTTGCTGTCTTTTGCTCCCACCGATTCCATTAACTTTTTAATGCTTTCCACTGCCTCCATCGGCGAATAGTCAATTCCGATCACGATACGTTCCAGGTTTTCTGCGCTGAAACCAAAGTGCTCGAGGGTTTGCAGGGCAAACCTGGAATAGCCTGGAGCGGCAGCCAAAATAGGCGCCTCCATACTATCCATCGCTTTAAGGATCTTCTCCATCCCAAGGACCTTACCACCGCCGGTTTGCAGGGCTGTGCTGCCAATACCGATCGTGCTGTAGAACATCTGCCAGAAGTAAGCATTCGGAGCGAAGGTAAAACCGTTAATTAGAGTTCCGTCGCGATCAATTTCCAAAATATCAAAGGTCCTCAAGCCGGCCTCTTTTAGGTTTTCAAGATCATAGTGTGTATACTCAATCGGAACCGGTTTTGCAGTTCGCCCGGCAGTAAAGTAAAGAGAGAAAAACCGGTAATCAGAAGGATCCGGGCCTGTCTCTTTCTTGCCAAACAGGGCAAACCCTTTCTTTTTCGGCTTCTGTTCCTCTTCTGACGGAACCTCCAGAACATATTTTTTTGGATGAAGAGGATCATCCTCCGGGATTACGAGATCTTTCTTCTCCGTAAACGGAAGTTTATTTAAATCATCCACACCCTTGATCCCGGCAGGGTCAATATTTTTTTCTTTAAATAATTCCCTGTAATAAGGATGCCTTACAGCCAGTTCTTCAGTTATCATTTTGTGTAAAAGTTCATCCTGCATCTTCTTAATTGCCGGGGCCGGCATCCGGCTGATTTTATTCCATGCCTGCATACTTTGCCTCCTTTCACCCTTCGGTAATCCGGGTTAGCTTGGTCTGTTGTCAAGAATTCTTTTTTCTTTCAGTTCCGTTTCCATGCCTAGCTGTGATACCAATTCAGGCACGGATTTAAAAATGACATCGGTTAATGAAACTTCCGTGTCTCTTAATACTTTCTGCTTTATATCCGATACCAGCTTATCACGATCAACATCTTCTTTAGTGGCGAGGTATAGATAGATCTCATCCAGGTCAAAAGGATCGTCGTTACGTTTACGCATCTCCACCTGCCACTCCTCGATATCCGGGTGGCTCATCATTAGCGGGAAGAAGTTATTAAGATTAACCAGAGTACCTTTTACTTTGGTCATATTAAACTCTTTCAATTCAGATTTACGCTGAATATTTGAGCTGATCCTGGGCACTGTCCGACCGCAGTTGGGACAGGGTTCAAGAAGCAGTCCGCCTTTCGCAATGTCACCGGTACGGTAGCGGAGCACAACAGTTCCCCGCCAGTCAAGCGCACTGTAGACAATTTCTCCTTCTTCCCCTTCCCCGACCGGCTCACCGCTTTCAGGATCCACTGTTTCAAATATCTCCATATCGGGGTAAAGGTGATAACCGTGATACTCATCATGGGAAGGACATTCGGCCCATGCTACCTTGGCCTCAGTCATACCGTAAGTAGCAAGGACCATTACATTTTCAGCGCCCAACTGGGCAAAAAGTTCCTTGATCTTTTCTTTTAATCCAGGCGGGACTCTTTCACCGCCGAAGAAGATTTTCTTAATTGATGAAAAATCGCGGCCCTGCTTGACCGCTTCGCGCAAGAAGTAGTAGCAGTAACCGGGAATGAATACAGCTACCGTGGGGCGAATGTACTCAAAAGCATCCATCAGGTTGTTGGTGCCGACAATTTTTCCGCCTCCACTGTGAAAGCCGGCCACATTCGCTTTTTCTCCGGCGAAAAATGTCTGCCAGAAAGCCAGGTGCGGGGCAAAAGGAAAGCAGTTTACTACGATATCGTCGCTGGTAACCTTAAAAACATCCAGTAGGCGGGAGCCTGATTCGCGAAGGTTCTCCAGATCGCGCTTGGAATAAACAAACGGGGTCGGTAAAGCTGTTCTGCCGGTTGTGAAATGAATATGAACCGGCTTAAAATCATAAACCCTCTCCTCCACCATTGCCTTTCCTCCGGTCATCGACATCTTTGCCAGGTGACCGTATTTCTCTGTAACTTCTTCGTCGGGACGAATGATAAACTCTTTTGCCTTCTGAGGTTCTTCGTCAGTCGGAGCAATATCCCATTTGTAGGTAAAGGGAAGATGACGCAGGTCATCGATACCTTTTATCTTAAAGGGGTCAATATTGTTTTCCTTCAACAGCTTGCTGTAATAGGGACTGTAGAGATAGATCTGGTTGGCGATAAAGGCACGCAGTTTCCTGTCCTGCATATCCTTGATCTCCCTGTAAGGCATTTTACTTAGCTTGTCCCAATTCTCCATAAAGCCATCACCTCCTGCAGTTAGTTGTTTCAGCCGGGAAGAGGCTCCCGTTTAAAGGGAGCCTCCTCCGGCCTCAGGAGCTACTTGGGAAATACATCGTACAAAGTAGTCATAAACCACATTACGAAAACGGAAAAAACGATGACCACGATCGGCAATCCCTTGCTGTTGTAACGTTTTGGATCTACATCTGTCCAGCCGTGCATTTCATCAACCTGGCGCTGCAGCTCTTCGCCGGGCGGCGGTGTTAACCAGGAGACTACAACGGTCAGGATAAAAGATAACGGGATAGCAATGGCCGTGACCTTAATAAACCCTAACGGCCCGTAGAAATACGGGGCAAAGATAGGGAAGGGAATATCAACCGGGTTCATTCCAACCAGGTCAATCATAATCCAACCATAAAGGCTGATCAAAGTGCCAACAATCATTCCGGCGGCAACTCCGTATTTATTGGTACGTTTCCACCAGATGCCGAGTACTATCGGCACTCCGAGGCCTGCTGCGGCAATCCCAAAGGACCACATGATCGCCACAAGAATAAACTCGGGCGGGTTGAGCGAGAAGAGAATGACCAACACACCGACGATAAGCATGGCGGCGTAGGACAGTTTGAGTTTCTTTTCATCATCCACTTCGGGTCTCAATTCTCCGTAGAGGTCATGGATTAACCCGGCGCCCATGATCATCAATAGCCCGGCCACCGTGGAAAGTCCGGCTGCCACTGATCCGGCTACAGCCAGCGCAAGCCATCCTTGTCCGGCCAGGGCTTCAACCAGGATAAAGACCATGTAATCAAAAGCCGCAGACGGTATATCAACCCCCTGGGTCTGCATGTAATAAACAGCGGCAAAGCCGGTTGCATATACGGTCGTGTTGACCAGGCCGACAAGGAACACACAGAGAACCGTACTCCAGCGGGCTTCCTTGGCATCACGGACGGTAAAGAAACGCATCACAAAGTGCGGCAGTCCGATAATGCCGAAAAAAGAACCGAGGAAAATGGCAATGTAAACGACCGGATGCACCAGCATCGGCCAAAAGTAATGGGGCACCGCCTCAATAATCTGCGGAACCATATCCCCGTAACCCAGCGGCGGAAAATACCATCCTGTAGCTCCCAGCGCCCTGAGCACGATAGCCACCGGAAACATCAGGCAGAATAAGAGAACTATGGTCTGGAATGTCTGGTTATAGGTAACACCATACATCCCCCCGAGGGTAACGTAGAGCGTCACTACCAGCCCACCGACAACGATACCCACAATTTCAGGCACACCCAGGAGGAAGAAGAATACTATACCAATTCCTTTCAGGTTGCCGGCAAGATAGAGAACGCTGACTATCATCATGACGATAACAGAGATGTAACGCAGTGTCTTGCTGCCGTAACGCTCCGAAATAAAGGCCATCGTTGTAAATGACTTATGACGCCTCAGGTAAGGCGCAGCCAGAATCATCAGACCGATAAAAGCGGCGGTAAATGAAGCGTAAACAGCGACGGCAATATATACACCCTCAATTATAAGGGCGGTTAAGCCGATAAATGTAGTTAAACTAAGGGCCAGCGAAACCATCGCCAGGCCGTTGTTAATAGCGCCGATGCTGCGCCCGGCCACATAATAATCACCCAAGGTGCGGGTGAAACGGCGGGCCCAGATACTGATTAAAACGGATATTACAAGGACAATGATGCTGAGAACTAAACCTAAAACAAATACTTCTCCTCTTGGTTCCATCAGGCATTAATCCCTCCTTTCATGTTTGTCTAAGCCCTTTGTCTCTCTTCCAGTCTATCCATTATCACACACCAGATCGCACCGATGATGGTTACGCCGATCCAGCTGAACAAAATTAATAAGAAGTAATGAAGAGGAAATCCCATAACGGTGAGGTGCTCCTTTACTACAAACATGTTCTCACCGTAAAAAGCAACAAGTCCTTCCGGCGTCGGTACCTGGTTAAAGAATAGTTCATTCAGGATAACTACAAATGAACTGAAAAATCCGCCGGTAATGGCGACAATAATAAAACAAATTGCTGTAACCCATACCTCCAGCTTGTAATCTTTCATTCTGCTATCACCTCCTTACCGGAATATTATGCTTTCTTTATTCATGTATTTGAACTTATGCTACATTTTACCCCCTCTCAACAATTTCGCCATTGCATTTTTCTAAAATCTATAACTTATATTCTACTTTCTGTCGATTTATCCTTCTTTTCTGTAATGTAAATCATAATTGCCGCAACCTGTATATTCCTAATTCATTTGATATGCTATGATAATAAAAAGCTTATTTATATTTAGATCCAAGGAGATTACAAATGACACAGATAATCGCACTTGTTGTGACCACATTGCTATTTTTAGTCGGCCTGTTCGGCACGCTCTTCCCGATAATACCCGGAGCCCCGATTATCTGGCTCGGCATGCTTGTATACGGTTTTATTGCCGGTTTCGAAAACCTGGGCCTGGTTTTCTTCCTGGTCCAGGGTCTGCTTGCTCTTACCGTAATGGGAGTTGACTATCTTTTCGCTGCTATGGGCACCCGGTATTTCGGAGGCAAGAAAGCCGCCCTGGTGGGAGCTGCAGCCGGTTTAATGATCGGCCTTCTGTTTTTCCCGATCGGCCTGCTAATCGGCCCCTTTCTGGGCGCAGTTATAGCTGACCTGATCTTCAGGCGCCATACCGGCCAGGCTTTAAAAGCCGGGGTTGGTGCCTCACTGGGTTTCTGGAGCGCCCTGCCCATTAAATTAGCTATCGAAACGGTAATGATTACCTGGTTTATTATCAGGGTTTTTTAGCCTTCTCGCACGGGCGTTTACGGTTTTCTCTGTGGAGGTTATAAGGAAATTAAAAAATAAATTTTTGATTCAGCAACCTCTCCTGCAAGATGTCGAAATACTCAAGGAGGAATATCTGATGGAAAAAGTTTGGCTCAAACATTATGAACCCGGGGTTCCACACAGCATAGATTATCCTGCAACGTCACTTTACCAGCTGTTCAAACAATCGGCAGACAAATACAGCCGGCAACCGGCAGTTCATTTTATGGG
>SKPH01000055.1 GCA_007119615.1 Syntrophomonadaceae bacterium
CCCTGCTGTCACTCATGCTGACACCCGGGATATCTTTGAATTCAATGCGGGCATAGGTAGTTTTACGCGGGTTGTAGATAGAGGCCAAAAAGTCAATACGGCGATCGGGCACAACGGCGCTTCCGGTGTGTACTTCATCGCCTCCACTGCGTCCTGCAGGCAGCAGGTTACCGCTTAAAAGGTTGAATAAGGTTGTTTTTCCTGAGCCGGGCATCCCGACTAAGCCAATTTGCACGATCATTCATCTCCGGGTTCTAATATGAGCAGCCCGCCAATTCTACCATATTTAATGGAAGATAGTAAGTCTCTTTCCTCATAAATTGTTTAGCGATATAATGATTCCAGGAGATAAGAGCCGGGAAAGGAAGTGCGGATGATGAGCAGCAACCGGGAAATTGAGGCGGCAATGACAATCAAATTAGGGCACCGGTTTTACGAGATGCCTGAGTTTGAAGCAGGTGTCAGGAGAGCCCCGGCAAGGGAGTTTACCCTCAACCGGGAACAAACCGGAACGGCGCTAAAAAACGCCTTGCGTTACGTTCCTGAAGAATACCACGAAAAACTGGCTCCTGAATTTTTAGAAGAACTGATGACCAGGGGTCGAATATATGGTTATCGTTACAGGCCTCCCGGCAATATAAAAGCCGGCCCAATAGATATATACAAAGGCAACTGCCTGGAAGGGAAAGCTTTTCAGGTAATGATCGACAATAACCTCGATTTTGAGGTTGCCCTCTATCCCTACGAGCTGGTTACCTACGGAGAGACCGGTCGGGTCTGCCAGAACTGGATGCAGTACCGGTTAATTATAAGATACCTGGAGGAGATGACAGATCACCAGACCCTGGTAGTTGAATCGGGCCATCCCCTGGGACTCTTCCGCTCCAGGCCCGATGCCCCGAGAGCAATCATCACCAATTCCCTGATGGTCGGTATGTACGACAATGCCGCCGATTGGAACGTGGCGGAGCAGATGGGTGTGGCCAATTACGGCCAGATGACTGCCGGCGGCTGGATGTATATTGGTCCACAGGGCATTGTTCACGGCACCTTTAATACCCTCCTCAATGCAGGACGCCAAAAGCTGGGAATCACGGATGACGAAGATCTGAAGGGAGTATTATTCGTTACTTCAGGGCTGGGTGGGATGAGCGGAGCCCAACCCAAGGCAGTTGAGATTGCCGGCGGTGTAGGTATAGTTGCCGAAGTCGATCCCTCGAGAATCAAGACCAGGCATGAACAGGGATGGGTCGGGATGGTTACCGGAGATCCTCGTGAAGCCTACAGAAAAGCCTGCGAAGCACAGGAAATAAAAAAACCTTTGTCCATAGCCTATCACGGCAACATAGTCGACCTGCTGGCTTATGCCGTGGAAAATAATATAAAAATTGAACTGCTCTCGGATCAGACATCCTGCCACGCTGCTTACGACGGCGGCTATTGTCCGCAGGGTTTGACTTTTGACGAGAGGACGGCCCTCCTGCAGGAAGACAGGGCGGAGTTCAGAAAGAAAGTAGATCAATCTTTAAGAAAACACTTCGGGCTGATTCAAACTCTGACCGAAAGGGGCACATATTTCTTTGATTACGGCAACTCTTTCCTCAAGGCGGTTTACGATGCCGGTGTAAAAGAGGTTTCCCGGAACGGAGTTGATGAAAAAGACGGCTTTATTTTCCCCTCTTATGTTGAAGATATTATGGGCCCCGAGTTATTTGATTACGGCTACGGCCCGTTCCGCTGGGTCTGTTTAAGCGGCAGGGCTGAAGACCTCAGGAAAACCGACCTGGTGGCGATGGAATGCATCGACCCGAACCGCCGGGGACAGTGCCGGGATAATTATGCCTGGATCAGGGATGCTGATAAGAACAACCTTGTAGTCGGTACCCAGGCCCGAATTCTTTACCAGGACCAGGGAGGGCGAACCAGGATTGCTCTCCGGTTCAACGAGATGGTCAGAAATGGTGAAGTGGGGCCGATCATGCTCGGTCGCGATCACCATGATGTAAGCGGAACTGATTCGCCATTCAGGGAAACGGCCAATATTAAAGACGGCAGTAACGTGATGGCAGAAATGGCCGTGCAGTGCTTTGCCGGTAACGCGGCGCGGGGAATGAGCCTGGTGGCCCTGCACAACGGAGGGGGCGTCGGTATAGGCAAGGCAATTAACGGCGGCTTCGGTATGGTCCTGGACGGTAGTGAAAGAGTAGACCGGATTTTGGGTATGGCAATGCCCTGGGATGTGATGGGCGGTGTAGCCCGCCGGGCCTGGGCCCGCAATGAAAATTCGATCAGCACCGGTATTGAATATAACCGGGATAATGCTGACACAGACCAGATTACCCTGCCTTACCTGGCTGATGAGGCATTGATCAAAGGGCTGATAGATAAAACATTTGAAAGTTAAGCGGATCACACGGCAGCCCCCGTTTATGTGGGTTTAATGGCAGTGGATGATTAAAACCTGCAGAATAATTCTTACCCTAAACTCAGGACCGGGATGGTGATCGGGTATGATTAATTCCGGTCCCGGTCAGGATTGGAGCGATTTTATGATAGCTACGTTGATCGTAGAAAAGGCAGCCCAGGTGGTTACCTCGACAGGAGCATCGAAGGGTCCGCTTACCGGACCAGGCCAGGGAATACTTACGGTAATTGAAAATGGCGCGGTTGCTATCAGCGGAGACAGAATTATGGCCATCGGTCCTACCGCTGAAGTGCTGGCGCAGGTGGAAAGAGATTCCAAAACCGTGATCATCGATGCCGGTGGACAGGTGGTCCTGCCGGGGTTGGTCGATCCGCACACTCATGTTGTTTTTGGCGGTTCCCGGGAGCATGAACTGGCCCTGAAACTGGAAGGTATTCCATACCTGGAGATACTGGCCCGGGGCGGCGGTATCCTGAGCAGCGTGGAGGCGACCAGGGCGGCATCTGAAGATGAGCTGGTAGCAGGGGGTATTAAATACTGCCACCAGATGCTGGCCCAGGGAACAACCACAGCCGAAGCAAAAAGCGGGTACGGCTTATCGACCGAAGCTGAAATCAAGACCCTGCGGGCGATAAGCAGGGTAAATGCCGCTCAGCCGGTCGATCTGGTTCCCACCTTTCTTGGCGCTCATGCTGTGCCCGGAGAGTATAAAGGGGAGGCAGATCGTTACCTGGACCTGGTGATAGATGAAATGCTGCCCCTGGTGGTGGAGCAAAAGCTTGCCCGCTATTGTGATGTATTTTGTGAGGAAGGAGTTTTTTCCATAGAGCAATCGCGGAGAGTGCTATCAGCTGCCGGCAACTTGGGGCTGGATTTAAAAATCCATGCCGATGAAATCGTCCCCCTGGGCGGGGCTGAGCTTGCTGCCGAACTGGGCGCTGTGTCAGCCGATCACCTACTGGTAATTTCCGATGAAGGAATTAAAAGGATGGCTGAAGAAAAGGTTATTGGCGTTATTTTGCCCGGAACGACATTTTATTTGCGGGAAGATCATTACGCCCCGGGTCGGAAAATGATCGAAGCCGGCGTTCCTGTTGCCCTGGCGACCGATTTTAATCCCGGCAGTTCGCCGAACAATAACCTGCAGTTGATTATCAATATTGCCTGCCTCTATCTGAGGATGACTCCGGCCGAGGTTATTAACGCCATCACAATCAATGCCGCCCATGCTGTGGGCCTGGGATCTGAGATTGGAAGTCTGGAGCAGGGGAAAAAAGCCGACCTGGTAATATTTGATGCTCCCAATTATGATTATCTTGCCTACAGGTACGGAACGAACCTTGTTAGCAGGGTCATAAAAAACGGGCATGTAGTGGTGGAGGTGTAGGCTGTTAATGGCAAAAATAGTTCAGTGTGTCCCCAATTTTAGCGAGGGCCGCAGGGTAGAAGTTATTGAAGCGATTACCGGCGCGATTAAACAGGTTGAAGGGGTATCCCTGCTTGATTATTCATATGACGAAAGCCATAACCGGTCAGTGGTGACTTTTATCGGCGAACCGAAAGCAGTTTTGGAAGCTGCATTCCAGGGGGCAAAAAAGGCGGCCGTGCTGATCGATATGTCAAAGCACAGCGGGGGCCATCCGCGTATGGGCGCCACTGATGTGATACCGTTTATCCCCGTTAAAGGGGTGGAGATGTCAGATTGTGTCGAATTGGCCGGTAAACTGGGCAAGAGACTTGCTGATGAACTAAATATTCCGGTTTATCTTTACGAGGAAGCTGCATCAAAACCTGAGAGAAAGAACCTTTCCGAAGTACGCCGCGGGCAGTATGAAGGCTTGATCGAGGCGATTAGAGAGCCCGGGCGTAAGCCCGACTTCGGACCGGCAGAGGTAAATCTCCGAGCCGGGGTAACCGCTGTCGGGGCCAGGCCGCCGTTAATTGCCTATAACATCAACCTTGGTACCGCTGATCTCAATATTGCCAGAGATATCGCCCGGGGGATCAGGGGCAGCGGCGGAGGTTTTCCTACCGTTAAGGCTCTGGGGATTTTGATCGAAGCAACCGGCCAGGCGCAGGTAACGATTAATGTTTGCGACTATAAAAAGGTCCCACTGCATCGAATTTTTGAACTGGTTAAAAGAGAAGCCGCCCGCTACGGGGTGGCGGTTACGGGCAGCGAAATAATTGGCCTGACCCCGCTGGATGCGCTGGTCGATGCATCTGAATTTTACCTGCAGATGGAGGGTTTTGAGCGCAGCCAGGTGCTGGAAAACAGGTTACTGGAGTGATTAATAATGGGAAACATGTTACAGGAAAACAGCACTGGCGCCGACAGCGGCAGCAGCCCCGGAGATGATCTTAAAGGAGGGTTCAAAAAGCCGGATCTGAAAGCTGCGATGCGCCTCTACATCGTTGTCTTTATCCTGCTTTTATCGCTTGGGTCGCTTGCGCAGACGCTTCATTTTGAAATTGGAATGATCGTGACCCAGGTGGTATTAATTCTTTTGCCCGCTCTCTGGTTTTTACGACGCTACCGGGTTGACATGGTTAAATTTTCCCGGGTAGGGCCCCTTCAGGTTAAGTTTATTCCTACAATAATTTTTCTGGCCGTAGCGATGTGGATATTCAACATGATCATTGCTGCCGGAATGGTGACCGGGCTGATGGAACTGGGTTATGAGCCTATTGCAGTGCTTGAACCCCCGCAGACTTTTCAGGAATATTTGATTTTAGTGCTGGTCCTTTCAGTTTTTGCCGGAATTTGTGAAGAGGTTTTATTCCGGGGAGCGATCATGCCGTCGATGGAAGGGCACGGACTTGTGCCGGCAATTGTTTTCAGTTCACTGCTTTTCGCTCTGTTTCATATTACTTTTCTTAACCTGTTTAGCACATTTATTCTCGGGATGGTTATGGCCGTTGTGGTAATTAAAACCGGCTCGCTGTGGGGCGGAGTTCTTTACCACATGACTAACAACTTTATTGCGGCAACTTACCTCTATATTGCGGGACAGCAGGAAGCAGCGACCGAGATTGACCCCCGGGGGCTTCTGGTTGTTCTGCCCCTGTTTCTAATGGCCCTGGCAGGATCATATTTCGGCCTGCGCCTGCTTCATAACCAGTCGAAGGTAGAACCTTTGCTGAAAAATCGCCGCAATTGGCTGCCGAAAGGGTGGTTTAGTGTAGCCTTTGTGGCCGCAGTAATACTGTTTCTAATCATGGCCATGCTTGAATTTGCAATCGGTTTCAACTGGATTGATTTGAATTAGCTTTAAATTCAACCACTGGGAGGTAATTAAAATGGGTTTGGAAGGAAAGCATGTTGCAATTTTGTTGGAACAGCTTTATGAAGACCCTGAATTTTGGTACCCCTATTATCGTTTCCTCGAGGCCGGAGCCAGGGTAACAGTTGTAGCCCCGGAGATTAAGGAGTATAAAAGCAAACACGGTTTTCCGGCTGCGGCAGACATTACGGCGACCGACGCCAATGCATCTGACTTTGATGCGGTAATCGTGCCGGGAGGCTATTCTCCCGACCACATGCGCCGTTCCAGGGAGCTTGTCGATTTTCTAAAAGAAGCTTACGAGCAGGGCAAAGTGATTGCTGCAATCTGCCACGGCCCCTGGATGCTGGCTTCAATCGGGGCAGCAAAAGGCAGGACAATGACAGCTTTCTTTTCGATAAAAGATGACCTGGTCAATGCGGGGGCACAATATGTCGACAAAGAAGTGGTTCGTGACGGCAATATAATAACATCGCGCTCACCGGGAGATTTGCCTGCTTTTTGTAAAGAGATCATTGCCGCCCTGGGGGGATGAGGTTTAACCGGAAAAGCGGGGTTGTTCAGGCAAATCCGCCGTAACCATTTCTGATCTTTAGAAAAATGCCCCGTTCTTTTTGTTCTGCATCAATCTTTTCCTGCGCCAGCAGCTGATTAATATATTTTTGGATTTCAGCCGGGCGCAGGGCCAGGATATTTGTCAGATCAGAAATAGTACACGGCCGCCGGCGCAGGGTCTGCAGGATCATCCGGCTGGTGGAATCATTGAAAGAAGAGACGGGCTGCCCGGAGTGGAAATCTCCGATTACCTCTGCATTGTCAAGATACCCGGCAATTTCCTTCATCTTCCCGGTATCGGCCGCTGCAACCCAGTCTTCTGTTCCCGGCCTGTCCAAAGTTCCGATCTGGACACGTTCGGGATTTATTTTTTTTATCGCCCCTTTAATTAAAGATAGCTCTTCAGCAGTATCATTCAGGCCGGGAACAATGAATATCTCCAGTACAATATTCCCGGCATACTCGCGCCTTAGTGCTATAAGTCCCTCGATAATGTCAGCACACCGTAAATCGTTACAGGGACGGTTGATCTTCTGGAAGGTTTCTTCGCCGGCGGCGTCCAGTGAAGGAATAATCAAGTCGATCCTGCTCACTGCCGAACGGACCTTTTCACCGGCAAACAAGGTGCCGTTTGTTAACAGGCAGAGCTTATAGCCGGGATGATATTCCTTCAGAAAATCTACCACCATATCCAGACCTGAATTAAGGGTTGGTTCTCCGGAACCGGAGAAAGTAACGTAATCGAGCCCGGGTGATGCGGCAAGGTAATCATCAAGTTCGGCTATTACAGCCTTGACGGGGACATATTCTTTCCGTACGTCAGTTAAGATTGTTGTTGCTCCGCATTCGCAATAGATGCAGTTAAGCGAGCAGGTTTTATGCGGAACCAGGTCAACACCAAGCGACAGGCCTAAACGGCGCGAAGGAACGGGTCCGAAAAGATGGCTGTACTTCATATTGCTCCCCCTGAATTTAATGCTTTTAAATTTTCAAAGCCAGATCTTTCATTCAAATTCAATTGCAGTTTAAATATATCACAAATAATTATTGATTTATACCCACTAAAGGATTATAATCGTATTAGATATATACCCACTATAGCTTCAGGTTTATTAATCATGGATGGAGGTTGAAACAGTGGAGGAAGGCAGGCAGAGAAAAGATTCGGAAACGGCAGTAGAGAATGGCTTTGAAAAACTATCTCAACCGGAAAAAAGCCACATCGGATGCACCATCGCGGTAATGAGTGGAAAAGGAGGAGTGGGCAAGTCATCGATATCGGCGTTATTGGCGGTTGCACTGAACAGGCAGGGCTACCGGGTTGGCCTTCTGGATGCCGATATTACCGGGCCGAGCATACCCAAGTTGTTTGGTTTACACCATCACGCTGTAATAATGAATGATAAAATGATTCCTTCCAACAGTAATCTCGGGATTAAGATTATTTCGCTTAACCTGCTGCTGCCCCATGAAGATGATCCCGTAGTATGGCGGGGTCCATTGATTGGTGGCGCAGTCAAGCAATTTTGGACCGATGTTATGTGGGGAGAGTTGGACTACATGATCGTCGACCTGCCTCCCGGAACCGGAGATGCGCCGTTAACGGTACTGCAATCTTTGCCATTGGACGGTCTTGTAATAGTATCTTCGCCACAGGACCTGGCGGTTATGGTTGTTAAAAAAGCGATTAAAATGGCCAGGATGATGAAGGTGCCAATTGTGGGGCTGATTGAAAATATGAGCAGTATGGCTTGTCCTCACTGCGGTGAAGCTATTGAAATATTCGGCATTAGCAAGGCGGAAGAAGTAGCCAGGGCTACAGGATTAAAATTACTGGGCCGCTTACCCCTCGATCCTGAGCTTTCCCGGCTGGGCGATCGCGGGGCTGTCGAAGATTACCCGGTAGAGCTGTTTAATAACATTACCGATAGGTTTAATGAGATGGCTAAAAAGGCGAATTGAGCAGGAACTTAAAAAAACAGGAGGTGGATTTAATGAGGTTAGCAGTATGTGCACAGGGGAAAGGTTTGAGCGCAGAAGTCGATCAGCGGTTTGGCCGCTGCTCTCACTTCGTAATCGTCGACACGGAAAAAGGTGAGCTGGTCGATTCAATCCATAATGTGAGTGCTGAAGCTGCAGGTGGGGCAGGTCCGCAGGCTGCCCAGCTTTTAGCCGGACTTGATGTCGATGCAGTGGCCCTGGGCAATGTCGGCCCCAACGCGGCAGCGGCTCTCGAAGCGGCAAAAATCAAGGTCTATAGCGGTGTGACAGGAACAGTTGAAACTACCATGCAAAAATTCATTGATGGCAAACTGACTCCTGTCTCCGAAGCAACTGTTTCATCCCACTCGGGAATGAGAGGAAGAGAAGGGGGTAGGAATCAATGATTATTGCAGTGGCAACTGAAGGAAATATGGTGGCACAGCATTTCGGCCGCTGCCCCGAATATACCCTTTTTAAACTTGCCGGTAGTTCAATAGATGAAGAAAAGGCTATACCCAATCCCGGTCATGAACCGGGATTTCTACCCGGTTACCTGGCTGATATGGGTGTAAATTGTATCATTGCCGGAGGGATGGGCCCCAGGGCCCAGTCTTTGTTCGAAGAAGAAGGCATTGAAACTTATGTCGGCATTACCGGGCCAGTCAGGGACGTGATTGATGCTTACCTGTCCGGAGATCTCC
>SKPH01000001.1 GCA_007119615.1 Syntrophomonadaceae bacterium
CCCTGTTTCATCCTGTTTCATTTCACTCGCGCATTGACATGCGAACAAGTAGTGGTATAATGTCATTAGTGTTGTTATGTTTATAGTTGGGAGGTGCGCTTAATGTGTGATGCAAACCAATGTGATTGTGAAAATCAGGGCTTGAAAATTGAAGGATTTATTGTTCCCTGTATCCTTTTTTTGCTAAGGGAACAGCCATCACACGGGTATGAGATCATGGAAAAGCTTGGCACCCTCGATTTTGTCGATATTACCCCTGATCCCAGTGTGATTTATCGCCACCTGCGGAGAATGGAGACAGAGGGCAAGGTAAATTCACAGCTGGAACCTGGCAGCGGAGGCCCGGCCCGGAAAGTTTATTCGATCACCCCTGAAGGTGAAGATTACCTGCACATGTGGGCGATGAAAATTCGCCGGCGTAAAGCTGCCTTGGATAAGTTTATTATTGCTTATGAGAAAGCTTATACGAAAAATGCTGATTCGAGCTGACATCGGTATAAAATACTGGAGGTGCTATAATGCAGCATTTGGATTTGAATAAGCTAAAAGAGTTCGCCGCTACAGGGTTAGTGAAAAAAGAGTTGGTGGTTACTGATAATTTTAAACTGTTGTTAATTTGCTTTGAGCCTGGCCAGGCTGTAAATCCCTGCGTGATGAGTCGTAATACTGCCTTTTATATCATAGAAGGCAAAGGTGTGGTTATTGAAGAAGGCGATGCGGCCGAAGTTTCGAAGGGCTCGATGATATTGATCGAACCAGAGATAGAAAGACAAATAAAAGCAGAGAGTAAAATGATCGTTTTGGCCATACAATACAGCTGAAATGTCTTGCCGGAGAGAAGGGATTAATATGACAACTATTATTGTAGTTTACGGACTTCTGGCAATTTGCTTGATCTGGTCCCTATTGAAAAGCCGGCAGAAGACGAAACAGTCTTTTAAGGTTGCCGCCAAAGCGCTCTGGAAGATGGCTCCGGGTTTGCTGGTCATCGTTGGAGTGGTAGGATTAATTTTGGGTATATTGCCGCCTGAAACGATCACACAGCTTGTCGGCGAAGAAGCCGGCTTTCTGGCGACTACCATTGCTGCTGTACTGGGTGCGGTTACTTTGATTCCGGCTTTAATCTCGTTTCCCCTGGCCGCATCGCTGCTCAGGTCGGGGGCAACGGTAACTACCATAGCCGCATTTATCACCACCCTGGTGATGGTTGGCTTTGTCACCGCGCCGATGGAAATTAAAGCCCTGGGTAGAAAGTTTACCCTGTTGCGAAATGGTTTAAGTTTAGTTGCCGCCCTGGTTATAGCCGGATTGATGGGAGTGATTTTAGGATGAGCCCGATAAATAAATTCAAAGCGCCGCTGCTGTTGGTCTTAGTCTACCTTGCTATGGCGTTTTTGTGGCCTGATATTTCCGAGCGTTCTAGAAGTGTTGCTTTTGATTACCTGCGGGAGATGATTCTGATCATTCCTCCGGTATTTGTTCTGATGGGCTTGCTTGAAGTATGGGTGCCCAAGGAAATGATTAAGAAACTGATTGGTACCGGCTCTGGTTTAAAAGGGTTTTTCTTTTCCTTCTTGATGGGCACTTTGCCCACTGGCCCGTTGTACATTGCTTTTCCCATGGCGGGTACACTGCTGCAAAAAGGAGCGAAGATTTCTAATATAGTGATCTTCCTGGGTGCCTGGGCAGCTATCAAAATCCCCCAGTTGATAGTAGAAGCAGAATTTCTCGGACTTCCTTTCACAGCACTGCGTTTTGGGTTAACCCTGATTGCAGTAATTGTAATCGGTCTTGTTTTGGAAAGGGTAATTAAGCCCGAAGAGCTGCCGAAGCTACAAGAGTAAAATGAAAAAAACAGGGGACGGTTCTTTGATTGACAGCACTCCACCGATGTCATAAACTACCGGTGGGGTGATTATTTATGCCGAGGACAGCGCGAAGAAAAAGCGAGACCGACATCTACCATATTATGATCAGAGGTATCAATCGGCAGAATATATTTGTAGACGATGAAGACAATAAAAGGTTAATCGACACGCTTGCCAGATACCGGCGAGAAGTTGAATATGAACTATATGCCTACTGTTTGATGGGCAATCATCTTCATTTGTTAATCAAGGAAGGGAATGAAGCGCTGTCAAATACCATGCGGCGAATTGGGGCTAGTTATGTTTACTGGTATAACTGGCAGTATGACAGAAAAGGGCACTTGTTCCAGGACCGCTTTAAAAGTGAACCAGTTGAAGAGGACTCCTATTTTCTCACAGTTTTAAGATACATCCATCAGAATCCGCTAAAAGCAGGAATAACTAATAATATTGAGCATTATAAATGGAGTAGCTATCAGGAATACATAAAGGAAGCGCAGATCGTTGCTGTAGATTTTGTCCTGGCTATGTTTGCTGAGAATAGGGATACAGCGATTGAAGAGTTTAGAGACTTTAATCTTGCTGTAAACAATGACCAATGTCTGGATATTACTCCGGAAAAGAAAACTATGTCCGACAAAATAATCAGGCAGCAGGTGTCGGATAAATACAAACTAGAGTTAGCATCACTACATAGTGAAGGATTAGAAACCCAGGCTGAAGTTTTAAAATATCTCAAGGGGTTGGATGGGATTTCACTGAGGCAGTTGTCCAGATTAACCGGGTTTACAGTAAGTAGGATTTACAAAGCTTAGAACAGAGAACCGTCCCCTGTTTCCCCGCCCTTTTCCGAACAGAGAACCGTCCCTTGTTTCCGCCCCGTCCCTTGTTTCCGCCCGTCCCCTGTTTCCGAGAACCGTCCCCTGTTTCCGCCTGTTTGAAAAAGGGAATCCCTTTAGAACTGTTGAATAAATACCCAGAGAACCTCATTCACCTGCGAAACTTCATGAATAAAACAACCCGATCAACAACTGCCACCACTTTTAGAGGAGATGCGATCTTGATAGTTCGAAAAAAATTTGCGATTTCTGTTTTGATTTTTGGGTTATTTTTGATTGTATATGCCCCACTACAGGCAGAAGCGGCCATGGTTTTAACGGAAGACAATATATCCATCGGCCAGGAGGAGTTGATCGATGACGATCTCTATCTTTTTGGCGATACTGTGGTGATCAGTGGTTCAGTTTTGGGAGACGCTGTAATTTTTGCCCGTGATGTTGTGATTGATGGATCAATAGAAGGCAGCCTGCTGGCCTTTTCCCAGGCAGTGAGAATTTCCGGGACTGTAGATGGTTCGATACGCGGAGCTTCCAACACAGTTTTCTTAACCGGTTCGACCGGTAGAGACCTGATGATGGCAGCGAATATGATCGATGTCAGCGGGATAATTAATCAGGACTATCTGGCAGCAGCCAGATCGAGCACTGTTACCGGTTCTGTGGGTAGGAATATCAGGGCAACGATGAACCGCTTTGAAGTCGATGCGCCGGTTGGCGGTGATATCTTTACCGTTGTCAGCGAGTTTTCATTCGGTCCCCGGGCGGTGGTTGAAGGTAATGTAAGCTATATTTCGCGGGAAGATGCAGAAGTCGACCAGCAGGCAGTGATTATCGGAAATATTGAAAGATCAGATCCCCCGGTAGATGAACGGGCAGTAGAACCCTGGCGCAGGGTTTGGAGGTTCATTCGCCCGATCCTTTCCCTGATGTTCCTGGCATTACTCATGGCTTTAATCTTTCCCGGCCTCACGGTTGGAACAGCCGGAACGATCAAGGAACAACCCCTTCTGAGCCTGGGGGTAGGAGCGCTCTTTATTTTTGTCTGGCCCTTCATTGCAGTGTTCCTGCTGCTTACCGTCATCGGCATACCGGCAGGCATCACCTCTATGCTGCTTTATGCAGCCCTTCTATATATCAGCAGGGTTTTCGCCGGCTATTTCCTGGCTGACTTAATATTTGGCCGGAATAAAAATATCCATCCGGTATGGGTTGCCTTAACCGGAGCGCTTATTCTGACTTTGCTGATTAAAATACCATATATTGGATGGGCGGTTAATCTGGCAGCTGTTTGGTTCGCTTCAGGAGCATTTTTTGTCTACCTGAAAACCGGCACTGAAAAAGAAAAATATAGATCTGAATCAGAATAAGCATTTGCTGCTTCGGGCTTTGCTTCACAGCTTAATTAATCTGACCTGGTGATTGGAGGTAATTAAATGAATCCTTCCAACGGTAATCAGCACTCTCATTCAGGGGAAAAAAGTAAAGGGAATAATGGTCACCCGGATCACGATAGTCATTTGCGCCATGATGACCATGCAGAACACGATCTACAAAGTCCTAAGGGTCAAGATGGCCATGATAAGCACGCCGGACATAGTCCTGATATGTTCCGTGAAAAATTCTGGTTGTCCCTTGTTCTGACCCTTCCAGTTGTTTTCTGGTCCGAACATATTCAAATCTTGCTCGGTTACCGTGCCCCGGAGTTTTTCGGTTCGGACTGGATTCCTCCGGTACTGGGTACGGTAATCTTTTTTTACGGTGGATGGGTATTTATACAGGGCGCCTGGCGGGAACTTAAAGATAGGCTGCCGGGGATGATGACCCTCATCTCCCTGGCCATTGCGGTCGCTTTCCTGTTTTCATGGGTTGTGCAGCTTCAGATTATCGAAGCGGAAGCCCTTTGGTGGGAACTGGCTACCCTGGTTACGATTATGCTGTTAGGCCACTGGATCGAGATGCGTTCGATCGTTCAGGCCCAGGGTGCCTTACAGGAACTGGCTAAACTTCTCCCGGATACCGCTATACGCATTACAGAACAGGATGGAGAAGAGGAGGTAGCGGTCAGCGAACTGAAAAAAGGCGATGTCGTTCTGGTTCGACCGGGTGAGAGTGTTCCTGTAGACGGTGTTCTGAAAAAGGGCAAAAGCGATATCAACGAAGCAATGATTACCGGCGAGTCGAAGCCGGTTAAAAAGACAGAAGGGGACGATGTAATTGCCGGAACGATAAACGGTGAAGGTTCCCTCCGGATTGAAGTTACAGGTACCGGTGAAGACACCAAGTTATCCGGGATTATGAGACTGGTGGAGGAAGCACAGACTTCGAAATCCAGGGCGCAACATCTGGCTGACCGCGCCGCTCAACTCCTTACCGGAGTAGCCATTGTAGCCGGTGTAATCACCCTTATTGTTTGGCAGTTTATCGGCATGCCGATTGATTTTACCATCGTTCGCGTCGTAACTGTTCTTGTCATTGCCTGCCCTCATGCCCTCGGTCTTGCCGTTCCCCTGGTAGTAGCCATTTCAACGACGCTGGGAGCCACGAACGGACTTTTGGTAAGGGATCGGCGTGGTCTCGAGGAAGCGCGGAACCTGGATACGGTAATTTTCGATAAAACAGGAACACTGACCCTTGGTGAATTCAGGGTTGTCGGTATGTCCACAGTAGAAAGTATCTCGGAAGAAGAAGCACTGCGCATTGCTGCGGGAGTCGAGTCCGATTCCGAGCATCCTATTGCCAGGGGTATTTTAAAAACTGCAGAGGACCGTGAAATTGAAATTCCCAGTTCCGATGAGTTCAGGGCGATATCCGGTAAAGGTGTGGCTGCCTCAATTGAAGGTGTCGAATATCATATGGGAGGGCCTGCGCTCCTGAAAGCGGAAAACGCGGAAGTGCCTGCAGCGCTCGCTGATGCTTCAAAAAGCGCTGCCGAACGGGGGCAGGCAACAGTATATCTGCTTCGTGATGGTTCTGTGATCGCATTGTTTGCCGTGGCCGATGCCATTCGAGAAGAGAGCCGTGAGGCTGTCCGGGAACTGCAGGCACGTGGGATCGAAGTGGCTATGCTTACCGGTGATGCGCAGGCTGTTGCAGAAGCGGTTGCCGAGGAGTTAGGGATAGATACGGTTTTTGCCGAAGTACTTCCCGAGGATAAGGCTTCAAAAGTCAGGAAACTTCAATCTGATGGGAAAAAAGTGGCCATGGTAGGAGATGGTGTAAATGACGCTCCTGCTCTTGCTACCGCTGATATCGGGATCGCTATCGGTGCAGGAACCGACGTAGCTGTGGAGGCGGGGCATATTGTGCTGGTAAGATCCGATCCCCGCGATATTCCCCGTATTGTTACTCTTTCTCGGGCCACCTATGGAAAGATGGTCCAGAATTTGTGGTGGGCTGCCGGTTATAACATTGTTGCAATTCCCCTGGCCGCAGGGGTGCTGGCCGCCTGGGGCATCCTTCTCACGCCTGCTGTCGGTGCCGTACTGATGTCGGCCAGTACGGTTATTGTGGCTATAAACGCACAATTGCTACGCCGGATAGTTATTTAGACGGGTGAAATAATTGTGATATTCTATGTGTTTTGCCCGCCTTTTACCGGACATGGAGGACAATGAGCAGAATTCTAACCGGCCGGTTGATATAGAACTGGAGTATAGATAAAATTTTAAAAGTCGCTAACTTCAACTAATCGATATTTTTTCAGACTTGTTCAGAATGATTAAATGGAGGTTCTGTTGACCAGGGTAAAAGTATCAATTCTTTCCATCTCTTTGTTAATAATTATGGCCGGAGCAGCTGTAGCTCCCGTTCTTGCTGATATTAGTCTGTATTTTAGGGATGTTCACCCCCAGTTAGTAAAAATGATTATGACCCTCCCGGCATTGATGATTATTCCTTTTTCTTTTCTTACCGGATTTCTGGCCAAAAGATACAGGAAAAAGCATCTTGCTCTGTGGGGATTAATCGGCTACTTGATTGGTGGGGTGGGAAGCGGGTTTGCCGACAATATATTTTCTATATTATTACTCCGGGCTTTACTGGGAGCCAGTGTCGGTGTTTTATCGCCCCTGGCAATCGGCTTGATTGCCGATTTATTCTCGGGTGCGGAAAGAACAAAGATGATGGGTTATTCTGCTGCTTCCAACAATCTTGGCGGGGCGCTGGCTACAGTAGCAGCAGGCATACTGGCCGTATTCCACTGGAGATATGCTTTTTTAATTTATGGGCTTTCTTTTCTAGTTTTTATGCTGGTTTACTTCTTCTTACCGAAAGATGCCGGATGGGACAAACCCGAAGATGTATATGTTGATGTGCAGATGAAAAAGTCAGGTAAGGGAACTCTTAAATGGGCTTCATTTACATTTTTCATGATTATCATTTTCTTTAGTATTCCTACGCACCTTGATTTTTTTATATTTGCGGAAAACCTGGGAACATCTGCAACAACAGGTATTTTAATGGGGCTCTTAACGGGAATATCTTTACTGACTGGAGTAATTTTTCAAAAGTTGGTAGCCATACTCCGCGACAAAACAGCGATAATCTCTTTTCTTTTTTTATTGGCGGGGTTTTTATTCCTGAGTATTTTTTCTAACATCTATGCCATAGGCGCCGCCATTGTTTTCGCCGGCCTGTCAATAGGGTTACTAATTCCTCTGATCATGGACTCTGTTACCAAGGAAGTCAGACCCGGGGATACGATTTTCGCCCTTGCCGTAATCAATTTTTCTCTTTACCTCGGTCAGTTTATATCACCATTAATCCCGGGATTGCTTGAGAGCCTGTTAAGCATTGATTCAACACGGTTTCCTTTTTATGTTTCAGCGATCATGTCTTTTTTGGCCGTCCTTGGCCTATGGTTTTTCAGGAAGCCCAAATTTACTCCCTCCTCGTACCTTTACGAAAATCAGAAGTAACAGTCACTCGGCATAATAACAGCTACTAGGGTCCCATGGAAACCACCAGCCGGACCTCGCGACCTCTTGCTACGATTGATCCGGGGGCGGGCGATTGACCGATAACTCTGCCAATTTGAACGTCGCTGCTGTGTCGTTGCTCCACCTGGCCGACTTTGAGACCTGCCTGTGTAATTTTTAGTTCGGCTATAGCTTGGAATGAGCCGATAACATTCGGGACCTGGACAGGATCTCCGGGAGCAGGGGGTGCCCCGTTTCGCTCTCGGACGGGCTGCCCGAAAAGGCTGAATCCCGTATCTTCATCTTCACCTAACAGCATTTCTCCGGCATCCTGCGGCCCCCTGCCCGGGCCCCCCCTGGGTGATTCCCAGCGGTGGTCAGTTACGATAAAAGGAGGCCTCCTATAACCATCTTCCAGGTGCATATTACAAGCCCCGGAAGGAGCCTGATCTGCTATGAAGTAATCGCTGATAACAGTTCCTGCTTCCTGACAAAATTCAGTAGGCCGCAGACCCGACCTGCTGCACACCGATAGCCTGACAATCCCTTCCGGTTGTTCAAATTCTTCGATCTCCAGGGTCTCGAATGCTTCCAGGAATACTTCGCGCAAAAAAGCGGTTGAGTAACGCCAGCCTTGTTCAATCGCACCCATCCTCGGTTCATCGTAACCCATCCAGAAAGAGGCGACCAGGTTTGGTGTATAGGCAACCAGGTATACATCTCTCCAATCATCGGTTGTGCCGGTTTTAGCGGCCACCGGGCGATCAATTTGCAAAGCCCGGCCCAGGTAACCGGTTACAAAACCCTGCAGGATATCGTTGATCAGAAACGCAGATTGCGGACTTAAAATCTGTTCCGGTTCTGCCTCGTACTCATAAATAATATTTCCCCTGCTATCAACGATTTTTTCGATGGTATGCAGGTCAACCTTCTGTCCCTGGTTGGCAAAAACTCCGTAAGCCTGGGCCATGTCGATAGCGCTTACCCCGCGGGTAAAGCCGCCCAGGGTCAGGCTTAAGTTTTCTTTCTCCTGGGGAACCATCGTTGATATACCCATTCTTTCCGCGTATCCGGCGCCAACTTCGGGGCCGAGAACTTCGAAGGCGCGAACTGCCGGTACATTATAAGAATAAATAAGCGCTCTTCGCACCGGGATCATTCCCCGGAAGGCGTAGTCAAAGTTTTCCGGAAACCAGTCCTCCCGCGGTCCGATATAAGGGGAGTCATCAAGGGTTGAACCGGCGCCCGCCAGGGTTCCCTCTTCGAAGGCAGGACCATAAGTTATTACCGGCTTGATTGCCGAACCGGGCTGGCGCAGGGAACTGAAGCGCAGCACTTCGTCCACATTCTTACGATATTCACGGCCCCCGCCCAGAGCTTTGATTTGACCGGTAGCCGGATCGGCAACAACAATTGCCGCCTGGGGTTGCGGGACGCCTTCTTCATCGATAAGTTCCTGCAATTGGGCCTGCGATAGATCATCGTCGGGAGGGAGACCCGATATTGCTTCCCTGACCCTGGTTATATCTACGTATACAGTAGAAGGATAAAGTTCGGTCCGTCCGAGAACATCCTGCACATGGATTTGCATCGTCGGCTCCAGGGTGGTGTAGACACGTAAGCCACCGGTATAGATAGCCTGGTATGCTTCAGCTGGGGAGTCAATGGATAGGCTTGAACTGATAACCCTAATTAATTCATTGTGGATTACGTAGTCGATAAAGTGAGGATAAGGATACTCGGGGCTGCGTAACTCGGCATAATTGAACTGTTGGTTAAGGGCCTGCCTGTATTGAGACTCTGAAATAAATTCAAGCCTCGCCATGTTCATCAACACCATACGCATCCGGTCTTCCGCTGCGGATCTATTGTCGATAGGGTTGTAGTAATTAGGTGAACGCACCGCCCCGGCCAGCATTGCCGCTTCTGCTACTCTTAATTCACCGGCACTCTTTCCGAAATAGGTTTGCGCCGCAGCTTCCACTCCGTAGGCTGTGTTGCCAAAGTAAATCCTGTTTAGATACATTTCCATGATTTCTTCTTTGCTGTATTCATCCTCAAGTTGAATAGCCAGCCAGATCTCCTGCACTTTACGTTCATAGGTGGTCTCTGTGGTTAAAAATGCGTTTTGGGCCAACTGTTGGGAAATGGTGCTTGCTCCCTGTACAATGGCTCCGGCCCGAAAATTAATATAGGCCGCCCGGATGCTGCCGATAATATCAAAACCAAAATGCTGGTAGAAACGTTCATCTTCAATCGCGATAAAGGCCTGCTGAACATGCAGGGGTATCTCTTCCAAACTGATTTCAATCCGGTGTTGATCATCGTGCAGGGGAGTAATTTCTTCACCGTTGCTGTCATAGATATAAGATGTTTCTACTGTTTCCAGACGCGATGGGTCGAGGGGTGGAGCCTCATTAATATAGCCGACCACTACTGACGCAGCAGCGCCGCCGGCAACAAGAAACATCAGAAATAAAACTAGGATAGCAATTTTGATTGCACGGAGCTTTTTGGATGGTTTTTTTTTGGTTTTTTTTAATTGATGGTCCTTTTTTTCAATTGGAACTTTAGGAGCCTTTTTTTTCGCCAACCCGGTTCCACACTCCTTGGAAAAGTTTAATCGCTGAAAACTTTCACCATTTCTTGCTCCGGTTGAGTGACTCGCTGCTCAAGTAACATTATGTTTTCGTAAGTAGGAATTTCATGGTTGCGTACTGCTATTTATAATCGGAGTCGATCAAACAGGCAAAGTAAAAATGCTTTAGTACATTCCTTATTCAAATTTTGCAATGGCAGCAAATTTTTCAGGCGCATTATTATGTAACCATGGATATATTATAACAGTTATTCAGGATATCTCAAGATAAGAAAACCTACCTGCCGAAGTGTTGGTTCCTAAACATTAAAAGTGCAATTTTAATTTTTATTTAAATAGATATAATATAAATTATTGGCAGGTAATTATCGTTTAATGTGGAAATTTTAATCTTAATATGTGATTATAGTTTTTGCCAGGGCAGAAAATTTGCTAGTAAGTTTCGCTTGAAGTCGTTGCTTTTTACTGATCTTGATGGTAGCATTAAGCTTAATATTAAGAATGTTTTATTAACTAAGTATCTATCCTTGTTTTTATTTTACCTGCATGGCATCCAGCTTAAACCGTTTTTATGCGGCCAATATAAAGTAGTGGGCTCAAGAGTATATTAACAAAAAAACATTAGGACAGGAGGGAATGCCCTGTTTCAAGGGGTAAAATTATGCGTAAACCAGTCGTTGTAAGTGTGGTAAGAACTATAGCCGGTAGGTATGGCGGAAGTTTAAGTAGTTTTAGCGCTCCCGAATTGGGAGCGAAAGTAGTTGAGGAGGTAATTAAGAGAGCGGGAATTTCGGGTGAAGAAGTTGATGAATTAATATTTGGCTGTGGATGGCAGGCCGGAATAGGACCGAATGTTGCCCGGCAAGCCACAGTCCTTGGCGGCTTACCGGTTGATGTGCCGGCCTATACGATCAACATGCGTTGCGCTTCAAGTTTGCAGGCAGCTATACTGGGGGCCAGGTCAATTCTTTCCGGTGACTCTGATACTGTAGTGGTTGGCGGCACAGAGTCTGCCTCCAATGTGCCTTACATTCTTGACAAAGCGCGCTGGGGCGCTCGGATGGGTGATATGACCGCCTATGACGGGCTTCACAAGGATGGGTTCATGTGTTCGCTGGCTGGAATGTTGATGGGCGGAACAGCCGAGCTGTTGGCTGAAAAATACGATATTGGCCGCGAAGAACAGGACAGCTTTGCCCTCGAAAGTCATCAGAAAGCAGCGAAAGCAGTTGAAGAAGGTAAATTTAATGATGAAATTTTACCGCTGGAAGTAGCAGAGAAAAAGCAGACTATAACAGTTGATCAGGAAGAGCTGCCCCGGGCGGATGCTTCAATGGAAAAAATGGCTAAACTTCCTCCGGTTTTTAAAAAGGATGGAACGGTAACCGCCGGCAACAGTTGTGCCCTTTCCGACAATGCTTCAGCCATGGTAATTATGTCTGAAGAGAAAGCCAAAGAGCTGGGACTGACCCCCCTTGCTGCAATTCGTGGCTATGCTGCGGGAGGAGTAGATCCCAGGTATATGGGTATCGGACCGGTTAAAGCCGTTCCCCTGGCCCTGGAAAAAGCAGGAGTCGACCTCGACGATATAGATTTAATTGAACTAAATGAAGCTTTCGCAGTTCAGTATCTGGCGGTTGAGAGAGAGATGAAATGGAATCGGGATAAAGTAAATGTTCGCGGTGGAGCTATAGCCCTCGGTCACCCTGTTGGGGCTACCGGTACCAAGCTGATCACCACCCTGCTTCATACCATGAAAACAGAAAACAAGGATCTGGGTCTGGTCAGCGCCTGTGTTGGTGGAGGACAGGGTGTAGCTTTAGTTTTTGAGCGATTGAGCTAAATCTGCTTTTTGCATATGGAAAAAAGAGTTGTTACAACCCGCTGTAGTTAAGGCGTGCCCAAAAAGGGGTAAGTCCAATGGTTGAAATTGGAGTTCCGCCTTAAGATGCGGTCCTGGAAAAGATGTGGGTAAAATTTTGCTGTACTATTATCTGGTAATTAAGAAAAGGAGGCTCAATAAATGGAAGAAGTAAAGAAAAGTTTTGTTTTAGGAGCCGGCATAATGGGAACCGGAATAGCCCAGTTGATGGCTCAGAAAGGAATTGAGGTAACTTTATCCGATGTTGACAAGGCGGTTACCGAACGCAGTCTTGAGAATATTCAAAAGGGCTTAAACAAGCGGGTTGAGAAAGGGAAAATGACTGAAAATGAAGTCCAGGATATTCTTGGGCGTATCAAATCCTCTGTGGGTTTGAACGAAGCTGCTGATGCTGATTTTGTAATTGAAGCCATCATTGAAGATGTTGGGATAAAGCAGAAAACTTTTGCTGATTTGGAAGGGATTGTACGGGACGGCGTGATTCTGGCCTCCAATACTACGGCTTGCTCTATATCAGAAATTACCTCTTCAATGAAAGATCCCGGAAGAGTGGTTGGCATGCACTTTTTTAACCCTGCAGTTGTTATGAAACTGGTTGAGATTATGCCCGGTTTAGCCACCCGCCCGGAGACAGTGGATCTGACTTATAAATTAGCGGAATTCCTTGGAAAGGAACCTGTAGTTACGGCCAAAGAAGGTATCGCCGGTATAGCAAGCCGGGTTTTAGCAGCCCTGTTGAATGAAGCAGTATGGGTACTGGATGAAGGGATCGGGACGGTAGATGAAATTGACAAGGCCCTTAAAATGGGCTCGAATCAACCAATGGGTCCCCTTGAGCTCATTGATCTGATCGGGATCGATACTCATTTAGCGAAGACCAGGACTCTATACCAAAAATTAGGCGATCCACGGTACCGTCCATGTTATCTTCTGGAAAAAATGGTGCATGCCGGTTATCTCGGACGCAAGTCCAAGAAAGGCTTCTACGATTATACAGGCGAAGCTCCTGTTCCCATGAAATTGAAATAAACTACATGAGGTGAAGAAAATGAACTTTAGTCTAACTTCCGAGCAAGAAACTGTTCAAAAAAGTGTTCGTGACTTCGTAGCCAAGGAGATAACCCCCTTTGCCAAGGAATGGGACCAGGAAGAGAAGTTCCCCTGGGATGTATGGAAGAAAATGGGTGAGGTAGAGATCATCAGTACCGCTGTGCCTGAAGAATATGATGGGTGCGGAATGGATCATATAACCCATGCTATAGTTGCTGAAGAACTTGGTTACGGATGCAGTTCCATTCGGGGCACCTACTCGGTTCAGATATCTCTGGTGACCAAGACCATTTTAGCCTGGGGCAATGAAGACCAGAAGCAAAAATATGTTCCCCGTCTGGCGACAGGTGAAATAATGGGTTGTTACGGCTTGACCGAACCGAACTCCGGCAGCGATGCGGCCAGCCTGTCTACTACTGCCAGGGAAGACGGCGACCATTATATCCTCAAAGGGAACAAGATGTGGATTACCAATGCAAATGTTGCAGATGTGGCGATCATTTTTGCTAAAACTGATCCTGACGCAGGGGCGAGAGGAATTACCGCTTTCCTGGTTGATAAAGATACTCCCGGTTATTCCACACAGGAAATCCACGAAAAACTTGGCCTGCGCGCTTCCGATACGGGTGAAATAATCCTGGATAATGTCAGGGTTCCCAAGGAAAATATGCTTGGTCCTATTGGGAAAGGTTTTCGTGTTGCCCTTTCCGCTCTCGACAATGCGCGCTTTACAGTAGCCGCAGGATGCGTAGGTTCTGCCCAGTCAGCCCTGGATACTTCCAAAAGTTATGCTAAAGAAAGAATTCAGTTTGATAAACCTCTGGCCGGGCATCAATTAGTACAACAGTTGATTACCAATATGACCGTGGATGTCGAATGTGGAAGATTGTTGGTTTACCGGGCCGGTTACTTAAAAGATGAAGGCGTACCCAATACCCGGGAAACTTCAATGGCGAAATATTACTGCAGCGAGATGGTAAACCGTGTTGCCTACAATGCCATTCAGGTTCTGGGCGGCTACGGATTCTCCGCTGAATATCCTGTTGAGAGGATCTACCGGGATGCCAGAATCAACACTCTCTATGAGGGGACTTCTCAGATTCAGCAGCTTATTCTGGGCAATATCGAACTGGGCATCCCTGCTTTTAAGTAACGTTACAGGTACATATCCAATCACATAACATTGATGGGAGAGATGCCGGTGTATGATTATCTGAAATATGAAAAAGAAGCGCCTCTGGCGGTTATAACCATTAACCGTCCGGAGGTTAGAAATGCCCTTTCCAACGCCCTGGTAGAAGAACTGGCAGAGGCCTTTTCGCAGGTAAACAAGGATCCGGAGATAAGAGCCCTGATCATAACCGGCGAAGGGGATAAGGCTTTTATGGCCGGCGCCGATATTAAGGAGCTTGAAGAAAGGGATTTTATCAAGGGTCGGGAACAGACCAGGCGCCGTCAGGAAGTATTTAACATGCTCTGGGAAATGTCTATTCCTGTAATAGCCGCTATCAACGGTTATGCCCTGGGGGCGGGCCTGGAATTGGCCATTGCCTGCACTTTACGACTGGCTTCAAAGAGCGCCCAAATGGGCTCACCAGAGATCAACCTGGGAATAATTCCCGGGGATGGAGCGACTCAACGCCTTCCGCGGCTGGTAGGTTTCGGAAGAGGCATGGAGATGGTACTGACAGGCGGTATGATTGATGCTGATGAAGCATACCGCATCGGACTGGTAAACAAACTGGCGGAGCCGGAAAACCTGATTGAGGAAGCAAAGAAAATGGCCAAAAAGTTGGCTGCGAAATCACCGCTTGCACTCCAGTATGGCAAAGAGGCGGTAAACCGATCGCTTGAAATGGGACTTTATGAAGGTATGGCCCATGAATCTTATCTTCATGCTTTAGCCTGTGCAACGGAAGATAAAAAGGAAGGCGTAAAAGCTTTTATTGAGAAAAGAAAGCCTCAGTACCAAGGCAAATGATTGTTGGTTGATGATTACTGAAAGAGGTCCTGCCGCTATAGGTGCACTATTTCGGCATGGCCTCTTCTTTGTTGCCCAATTATAATGGATCAATCGGGCCGGCAACTTATCCAACTGCTTCATTAGCTATTAATATTGCCATCTGCGGGCGGATTCATTCTAAAGGATTAATCCATATTTTACTCTTTTTTCACCTTGCTTCCATGCTTTTAAGTGATTCTTTTATTAAGAAATTCCTGTAAACTGGTAAAGTAGAGGTAGTCTGACAGGAGCAGGCAGCAATGTTTGAGGTTAATTTATAGCTAAGAGGTGTTGAAAAATGAGATACGCAGAGACAGGTTATAATTTAGAAATTGACTTATCCAGCGGAAATATTGAAAAGGTAGAAACTGATCCGGCAATTACAGCGCTCCACCTGGGAGGTCTGGGCACTAACGCCAAGATTTTATGGGACACTGTTCCTCCTGAAGCCGATCCCTTTTCTCCCGAAAACCGGCTGATATTCGGTACCGGTCTCTTATGCGGCACACCAGCTGTAGGAGCGAATCGAACAATTGTTACCACCTACTCTCCTCAGACTCTGTTAATGGCATATTCAATGATGGGAGGATTCTGGGCTCCTGAGTTAAAGCATGCCGGATATGACAAGGTAATTTTGAGCGGGAAGTCCCCCAGCCTGGTTTATTTGTGGATAAACAACGACAAAGTGGAGCTACGTGATGCTTCACATCTGCAGGGCAAAGGAACGGTCGAAACTGAAGCGCTGATCCGGGAAGAACTGCAGGAACCGAACGCTCAGGTGATGTCAATTGGCCTGGCAGGAGAAAACAGGATTTATTATTCTTCAATTGAGCACAGCAGGTCCAGTGCCAGCAGAGGCGGCATGGGAGCTGTTATGGGAGACAAAAAAGTTAAAGCGATAGCGGTTCGGGGGACAAAGGATCTCAACATTGCCCGGCCGGTCGAGTTTATTGAACACTGTAATGATGTTCTCAATTATATTCAATGGCGGGCCGATAATCCAGTTCAACATGTCCCGCCCATTTTAGCCGGACTTGGTTCGCCGCAGGAGATGGCGATACACGATGAACAGTGGCATACCACGGCTTTTTCCTGGGGAAATGCCCGCTATAGGAGAAAAGACTTTTGGACCGAGGAAGTTGAAAAAGAATGGTCCGAGATTCAGGATGGAGCGGTACAGCGGTTGATCAGCTGCTACAATTGTCCGATGAAGTGCGGCGCAATAATTGCCTATCCTACCCTGGAACTCTCTAAATATATGATGAAATGCTATTCAAAGTTAACTTATGTGATGGGGGCAATGGCTGATAACCTGGAATTCGGTTTCAGAATTGCCGGTTTAGCCCAGGGTTACGGTGTGGATGCCTACACTGCGCCTCAGGTTATGGCTTTTGCCGTAGAACTTTATGAGCAGGGGATATTAACTGATCAGGATCTGCCTGAGTTTCCGCCTGATAATGAGGGAAGGTTTTTCTATCTTCTCGAAAAAATTGTCCGGCGGGAGGGAATTGGCGATGTCCTGGCCAATGGAGTTTACTGGGCTGCGCGTGAGATAGGCAATGGAGCGGAAGCCTACGACAGCAATACCATTAAAAAACATGAGCAGATCCCGATTAAACTTGGGATGCTGAATCCTATATTTTTCCTGATGCTTTCCACCGGTGAGAAGATCAATATTACCCAGATTGAAGGGCAGCTGCCCCAGGCGCCTTTCCCGGACAGAGAGGACAGGGAGGAGTTTGTAAAGGACTGGATTCAGGCCCCCAGTGATACAATTAAAGAATTTTTCCTGAATTGGGAACTGCGCGGGGATAATGCATTTCCTTTTTATCCCGATTTCCAAACAGCCTGTGAACTGGTTGAGTGGCAGGAGACAATGCATTATATCGATGATTCCACCGGAATATGCGCAGGGTTATCATCTTTTCCGATCAAACCTCCGTATCATATCAATAATCTGCCCGGTTTAATTTCGGCGGCCACCGGCCTTGATATTGACAGGGATGAACTTTGGAACAAAATAGTCAGAAGAAACCGCAGCCTGATGAGAGCTATTAATTCAAGAAGAGGCTTGAGAAGAAGTGATGACAAACCTCCGCAGGATCATTGGAAAAAAAGATTTCCCGAGCATGAAGCCAAACTTTTAGATGAATATTATAAATTTAAAGGGTGGAATAATGATGGTATTCCCACGAAAGAGTCTCTGGAAGAATTAGGTCTTGGGTATGTTGGTGAAGACTTAGAAAAGCGAGGGATTTATAATAATGGGCAAAGTGAAGAAAAAAGTTAAGGTAATCAGGATTGATACTGATAAATGTAACGGCTGCCGGGCCTGTGAGATGATCTGTTCGGCTTTCCACGCTTCGGATAAATATAGTGTAATTAATCCATCCAGGTCCCGGATCAGGATGATTCGCGAGCCGATGCGCGACGTCTACCTCCCCGTATACGCCGGCGAGTATACTGCAGCCGAATGTATGGGTAGAGATAAATATGTTGTCGATGGAAAAGAATATGAGGAATGCGCATTTTGCAGAGCATCCTGTCCATCCAGAGATGCTTTTAAGGAACCTGATTCCGGACTTCCGCTAAAATGTGATATGTGCGAAGATGATCCTGAACAGGAAGAGCCGCTGTGTGTTAAGTGGTGTCTGGCTGATGCCCTGACTTATGAAGAGCGGGAAGAAGAGGTTGAGGAAGAAGTGATCCTCGAAGAGATGGAAACTGGATTAAAATCACTGATAGATAAATACGGACTTGATGACTTAATTGATAGCATTGCCCGAATGTCACGGAAGGAATAAATATCTTAAGTTGAAAGAAGGGATTACAAACTCGTGGATATTGAAACCCCGATCAATGAAGTCATAGAAGAAATAAAAGAGTTCGGTGGAGACGCCGTTAAGTTCTGCTACCAATGCGGAAAATGCGATACTGTATGTCCCTGGAATAAGGTAACAAATTTTAGCATTCGGAAGTTGATCCGGGAGGCTACATTTGGAATACCGGAAGTAGAGCTTGAGGAAGTCTGGCGCTGCACTACCTGTGGGAAGTGCCCCCAGGAATGCCCAAGGGACGTCAGGCAGATTGACGACGTGGTAGCTATGCGCAGAATTGCCACGGAATACGGAGTTTCTTCAACTCTTCTCAAGCCTGTCCGCTCAGCGAGCGCATGCCTGGCTGCGGAAGGCAACCCTCTTGTCCAGGAACGCTCTAAAAGGGCGGATTGGACGGAGGGCCTGGATGTAAAACCTTTTACGGAGGAAATGGAAATTCTTTATTTTCCCTGCTGCTACGTCTGTTACGATAAGAGATTAAAAGAAGTTGCCACTGCTACAGTCAGGATATTGAATAAAGCCGGGGTTGAATTCGGAATCCTGGGAACTCAGGAGAACTGTTGCGGGGAAAGTATCCGCAAAACAGGCAATGAGGAAATATTTAAGAGCCTGGCCAGGGAAAATATTAAAACTTTTATTGACAACGGGGTCAAGAAAATCCTGGTTTCTTCTCCACATTGCTATCACACGCTAAAAAATGAATACCCCGAATTCAAAGCGAACTTTGAAGTGGTTCATATTACCCAGTATTTACACGAGCTCATTAGTGAGGGCAGACTTCAGGTCAGTAAAGGTTACGAGAAGAAAGTTACTTACCATGACCCCTGTTACCTGGGGCGGCATAATGGAATTTACGATGAGCCGCGGGAAGTTTTAGGTAAGATCCCCGGCCTGGAATTAAGCGAGATGGCTGAAATACGGGAAGAGGGCCTCTGCTGTGGAATGGGCGGAGGCAGGATCTGGATTGATACCAAAATGGATGAACGTTTCTCCAATATAAGGGTTGAAGAAGCGGTTGCAATGGGGGCTGAAGTGCTGGTAACTTCCTGCCCGTACTGTATCGATGCTCTTGAAGAGAGCAGATCGGGCCTGAACTATGAGGATGCAATCCAGGTTAAAGATATAACGGAGATCCTTCAGGAAGTTCTTTAGAGTCTGAAGAAATTAGTTTGCTGAAATTGAACAGAGGGTTCGAACATAAAACCTGATGAGGTGATCGTAAGTGGAAAATGAACTGGAAATAAACAGAGCACAACTTCTCAAAAGCCTTGCTGGAGATAATTTTGGGGATGTCATGGTTGTAGGTGGAGGAGTAAGCGGTATCCAGGCTTCATTGGATCTTGCCACCGCCGGTTTTAAAGTTTATCTGGTTGACAGTGCACCCGCGATTGGGGGCCACATGGCTCAGCTGGATAAAACTTTTCCAACTAATGATTGCTCGATGTGAATACTCTCACCCAAACTGGTCGAGGTCGACCGGCACACCAACATCGAGGTCCTTTCATATACTGAAGTTGATAGCGTGGAAGGAGAAGCGGGGAACTTCAGGGTAGGTCTGAGGAGAAAGCCCAGATATGTATTGGAGGACAAATGTACGGGCTGTACTGTCTGTGTAGAATACTGTCCTGCAAAATATCCTGATAAATTTAATCAGGATTTATCGAAGAATAAAGCAATCCATATCTACTACTCTCAGGCGATCCCTCTGATCACTTATATTGACGAAAGCTGCCTCTATTTGAAAGAGAAGAAATGCCGTATTTGTGAGGCGGTATGTAAGAATGAGGCGATAGATTTTAGCCAGACCGAGAAGAAGATGGAAATAAAAGTCGGGGCGGTTGTTCTTGCTCCGGGGTATGAACCCTTCGACCCCGGCGCGAGAGAGGATTACGGCTACGGAAAATTTAAGAATGTGATTACCAGCATGGATTACGAACGGCTGACCGATTCAACCGGTCCATACGAAGGCCAGGTTCTTCGTCCATCAGATTTGAAGCATCCCCAAAAAGTAGCCTGGATTCAGTGTGTCGGTTCCCGCCAGGTTAATCCACCGGGCGGCAACAGCTACTGTTCCTCGGTATGCTGTACTTATACACAGAAACAGGTCATCTTGACCAAAGAGCACAGTCCTGATGCTGAATGCACGGTTTTCCATAATGATATCCGTTCTTATGGGAAAGATTTCGAGCGCTTTTACCAGAGGGCTGAAGATCTTCCCGGGGTGCAATTTATCAGGAGTTATGTATCAGTGGTAAAAGAAGATCCTGAAACTAAAAATGTTACACTCAAGTATGCTACTAACGACGATGGCGTCAGGGAAGAAGAATTCGACCTGGTTGTATTGTCGGTCGGATTGAACCCTCCCGCTGATTTTAAGGGCCTGGCAGATAAATTTGGCATCGAACTCAATGAGCATGGATTTTGTAAAACCGATCCCGGTAATCCGATGCAGACATCCCGCCCAGGGTTGCTGATTAGCGGAGCATTCCAGGGACCCGTGGATATCCCCGAATCGGTTGTGTCCGCAAGCGGGGCCGGTTCTCAGTGTGGTGAGCTACTCAATTACAGGCGGGGCGATCTTTCTACAGAGAGGATATACCCGCCGGAAAGGGACGTTTCTCTGGAGGAACCCAGGATCGGTGTTTTCGTGTGCCACTGCGGTGCTAATATCGGCAGGGTGGTTGATGTCCCTTCCACTGTTGATTATTGCTTAACGCTGCCTAATGTTGTCTACGCCCAGGAACAGCTCTTCTCCTGCGCAACCAACTCTGCCGAGGAGATAACTGAAAAGATCAAGGAACAAGGACTTAACCGGGTAATTGTCGCCGCCTGCTCCCCCAGGACTCTGGAAATGTTATTCAGGGACACCCTTCGCCAGGCGGGACTGAATCAATATTATTATGAAATGGCCAATATCAGGGAACATTGTTCCTGGGTCCACCCCAAAGAGAAGGATGAAGCAACTCAAAAATCTAAAGATATTATCCGCATGGCTGTTGCCAGGACCCGATTCCTGGAACCGTTAACAGAAATTGATCTGCCGGTCGACAAGCGGGCCTTAGTGGTCGGTGGCGGCCTTGCCGGTATGACCTGTGCGCTATCCATTGCTGCGCAGGGCCATGAAGTTTACCTGGTGGAAAAGGATCCCGAACTGGGAGGTACGGCGCGAAAAATTCATGATACCCTGGATGGAACGGATGTCCAGGCTTATTTGCGCGAAGTCATCGGGAAGATCTATAAAAACCCCCTGGTTCATGTTTATACCGATGCGAATATTACCGAAAATACAGGCTATATTGGAAATTTCATAACCCGACTGAAGGTGGGCGATAGAACTGCAGAGCTTAAGCATGGAGCAACTGTTATCGCTACGGGGGCTGATATTTATACACCCACCGAGTATCTCTATGGAGAAGATGACAGGGTTTTGACGCACCTCGAGTTGGAGGAAAAGATCGCAGAAGAAGATGAAAAAGTGATCAATTCGCAAAGCCTGGTCATGATCCAATGTGTGGGCTGCCGGAATGAAGAAAGAAATTACTGCAGCCGGATTTGCTGTAATGAGTCTGTAAAAAATGCCCTTAAATTAAAAGAGAAAAACCCGCAGATGGATATATATATTCTTTTCCGCGACATGAGAACTTATGGTTATAATGAGGATTATTACCGGCTGGCCTCAGAAAAAGATGTCAAATTTATTCGCTACGAGCCGGATGAAGAGCCCCTTGTGGAGGCTGCCGAGGGAGAAGATCGACCTGTCTTGAGGGTCACCCTGCCGGATTATGTTTTAGGCAAAAAGCTGGAAATTGATGCTGATATCGTTACCCTGGCTGCGGCCGTTATTCCATCTGCAGGGACCAGGGAAATTGAGAGTATATTCAAAGTCGGTCTGAACCAGGATGGTTTCTTTAAAGAAGCTCATGTCAAATTAAGACCGGTAGAGTTTGCTGCTGAAGGTATTTATCTTTGCGGGCTGGCGCATTATCCGAAACTTATCTCGGAGACGATCAGCCAGGCCTACGGAGCAGCAGGCCGGGTATTGACCCTGCTTTCAAACGATACCGTTACCGCTTCGGGTTCTATTTGCGAAGTGGAGGAAAATAGCTGTATCTCCTGTGGAGCATGCATCGCAGCCTGTTCCTACGGCGCTATAGAGTTTCGTGAAACTGAACTGGGGATTAAAGCTTTTGTCAACCCCGTCCTCTGCAAGGGAGACGGACTCTGTAACGCAATGTGCCCGACAGGTGCAATTCAACTCAAACATTTTACCGATGAAGAGCTATTGAGCCAAATTGATGCGGCAACTTCAGAAGAAGAGGTTGTTGATGAAGTTGAAACAGTGGTTTAAGATTTTCGAATCCCCGGGCTTTAGACCGATCGGAATGATTAACTTGGGAGGTGTAAGCGGATGAGTGCCGGAACAACATTTAAGCCAAAAGTTATCGGCTTTGTATGCCAGTGGTGAGGATACGGAGCTGCTGACCTGGCTGGAGTTTCCAGACTACAATATACAACTGAAATCAGGCTTATTCGCGTCATGTGCACCGGTAGAATTGACCTCGCACATGTAATCAGGGCTTTTACAAACGGAACCGATGGTGTGTTTATCGGTGGATGCAGATTGAATGAATGTAATTATATAACTCACGGAAATTTTTATGCTTTGAATATGGTTCTTCTTTGTAAAAAAATGATGGAACATATTGGGATAAATCCAGAGAGATTAAGGATCGAGTTCATGTCATCCGGTGAAGGGAACCTGTTTGCCGAGGTCGTCGATCATTTCGTTAAGACAGTAAAGGATATTGGTCCTCTCGGCAAAAGCGAAGGACTTGATGAAAATGGGTTAAAAGTAAATCTTGAAGCAATAACCGGTTTAATCCCCTATATCAGGCTGGTAGAAAGCGAGAGATTAAAAGGGCATTTTACTACACTGGAGGAATATCAAGAATTTTACTCCAGTGTGGAGTTTGACAGGCTATTTAAAGAGCTGATCGCAGACAAACTGGCGATCAGCAGGATTATCTTACTCTTACGGGAAAAAGCCCTCTCTACAGGAGAAATTTCTGAGGTTTTAGGTTTATCCCCCTCAGAAATATCCAAGCACCTGAGTAACTCGGCAAAGCTTGGTTTGGTCAGGTATGATGAAAGCCGGAAACGTTTTGCTTCAGTTTAAAGCTGAAGAGCAGGCCGCAGGGTAAAGGAGGAGCAGAGGATAAAAGTTATGGATAATGCCAGAATTGATCAGATCTTGGAGAAATATAACGGCGAGGCCAGTTCACTCATTCAGGTATTGCTGGAAGTGCAGAGCGAAAACCGCTGGCTTCCCGGTCAGGCCCTGGAGAGGATCAGTGAAGGATTACAGGTACCCTTAGCCAGGATTCAGCATATTGCTACTTTCTATAAAGCATTTAGCCTGGTTCCTAAAGGACGTCATGAAATTCATATCTGCATGGGTACTGCCTGTCACGTTCGTGGCGCTCAGAATGTCCTCGATAAGGTTCAGGAACTGACCGGAATTAACCCCGGCGAAACTGACCTGGATTTGAAATTCAGCCTGGAGACCGTAAACTGCCTCGGCTGCTGTGCATTAGGGCCGGTGATGGAGATAGACGGGCAGATTCATGGAAAGATAACACCGTCTGAAACAGCGGACGCGTTGCAAAAATATGAGTGAAGGAAGGTTGTGAAGTAAGACCATGGCACGGATAAAATCATCTGCCGAACTGGAAGAGCTCAGAGAGGGTATCTTGTCGCAAAGAGACCCTGATAAACGGACTATTACACTCTGTTCCGGGTCTGCTTGCCACGCAACCGGCAGCAAATTGGTTGCCGCCAGCATTGAAGAAGAGATAAAAAAACAGGGTTTAACCGATCAGGTTAATATCAGGAAAACCGGCTGCCATGGATTCTGCGAGAGAGGCCCGATTATTGTTATCCAGCCGGACGAAATATGCTACCTGGAAATAAAGCCTGAAGATGTTCCTGAGATTGTCTCCGAAACGATCAGAGATCAGAAGATCATAGAGAGGCTGCTATATACCGATCCCAAAACAGATCAGGAAATTATCCATGAATCTGAAATTCCATTCTACAAGAATCAGCAGCGCCTCCTTTTCGGCGCCAACATTAAAATCGATCCCAAGAGCATTGATGACTACCTCGCGATAGGAGGTTATTCCGCGTTATCCAAAGTGCTGTTTCAGATGACACCGGAAGAGGTCCTGGAAGAAGTAAAAAAATCCAACCTCAGGGGAAGAGGAGGCGGAGGTTTTCCGGCAGGCGCAAAATGGGAGGGATCCCGCAATGACCCCGAGGAGACAAAGTATGTGATCGTCAATGCGGATGAAGGAGATCCCGGGGCGTATATGGATCGGAGCCTGCTCGAAGGAAACCCACACTCCGTCCTTGAAGGACTGGCTATCGGAGCTTATACAATCGGGGCCAGAGAAGGCTATATTTACGTTCGGCAGGAATACCCGCTGGCAGTTGAAAATATTAACCTGGCAATCAGCCAGGCTGAAGAATATGGTCTCCTGGGGGAGAATATCCTCGGCTCAGGATTTGATTTCACAGTTACAGTACACCAGGGCGCCGGCGCATTTGTCTGTGGTGAATCGAGTGCCTTGATGACGGCTTTGGAAGGCAGGGCGGGAGAGCCGAGGCCAAAGTATATTCGTTCCAACATCAAGGGGCTGTGGGAAAAACCGACGGTGTTGAATAATGTTGAGACCTGGGCTAATGTTCCGCTGATCATTAATAATGGCGCTGACTGGTTTACCCGGTACGGAACAGAAACAAGCAAGGGCACAAAAATTTTCTCCCTGGTGGGTAAAATTAATAATACCGGTCTTGTGGAAGTGCCGATGGGCATGACCTTAAGAGATATTATCTATAAAATCGGCGGTGGAATACACAGGGACAAGGAGTTCAAAGCCGTTCAAACCGGAGGGCCCTCCGGGGGGTGCCTTCCTGAAAACTTGTTGGATCTGGAAGTTGGTTTTGACGAACTGACTCAGGCCGGCTCAATGATGGGGTCCGGCGGGATGATTGTAATGGATGAAGATACCTGTATGGTTGACGTTGCCAGGTACTTTCTGGACTTTCTTGCCGACGAATCGTGCGGCAAATGTGTTCCCTGCCGTGAAGGTGTTAAACAGATGCTTCATATTTTGACGGATATCACCCGGGGGAAGGGAAAAGAAGACGATATTGAGCTTTTGGAGGAGTTAGCCGAGGTAGCCAAAGAATCTGCACTCTGCGCCCTGGGCCAGACTGCTCCCAATCCATTTCTAAGTACGTTGAAATATTTTAAAGCTGAGTACGAGGCGCACATTATGGAAAAGAGATGCCCTGCTCTATATTGTAAAGAACTGATCGAATATTATATTGATCCGGAGAAGTGCCGGGCCTGTATGATTTGTCTTAAGCAGTGTCCATCAGATGCGATTATAGGTGAAAAGAAAAAGGTGCATATAATTGATCAAGAGAAGTGCACAAAGTGTAATACATGTTTCGAAGTCTGCCCTTCCCGCTTTGGTGCAGTGAAGAAGATCTCCGGCGAACCGGTTCCGCCTCCAATTCCCGAAGAAGAAAGAATTATAGCCAGGGGGAGCAAATGAAGATGAGTAAAATTACTTTGAATATTGACGGAACAGAGATTGAAGCAAGCGAAGGCATGACCATACTGGAGGCAGCTCAGAGCGTGGGAATAGATATTCCGACCCTTTGTCACCATGAAAAATTGGAGCCTTACGGTGGTTGCCGGATATGCACGGTGGAAGCGGAGGTAAGAGGGCGGACAAAACTCGTCGCAGCCTGCGTATATCCGGTAGAAAAGAATCTGACGGTAAAAACAAGGTCTGATAAAGTTGATAGAATTCGCAAGATGGTCCTACAGCTTTTGCTTTCACATGCTCCGGATTCCGAACAATTGGTGGATTTGGCTAAAGAGTACGGTGCAGACAAAGATCGTTTTGAGAAAGAGGCTTCATTTTGCATTCATTGCGGTTTATGTGTCCGGTACTGCGCCGAGGTGAAAAAGAAGAACGCTGTTGGATTTATTAACAGGGGTTCAAAACGGGAGATAAACTTTGTTCCCGAGATAGCTGCCAGGGAGTGCTGGAACTGCAAAGAATGTTTCCCGCTCTGCCCTACAGCGGCGCTCCAGGCAGCTTACGTTTTTACAGAATCCCTGGTAAATTCCTCACCCCCCTATGAAACTGATTCAGAATGATGCAGTGCCGTCCGGTTCTGCTGTACAGGGAAGTCTTGATCGAATTCTTTAGCGCCTTTTGACGATTGTCATTCCTGAAAGGCCAGTTCGATCAAATAAACTCCTGAGGAAAATTTCTTTTCTTTAATATGCCCAATTTGTTCCAAGAGATAGAGGACGTGTTTATTCTCCGGCAGTATATCGGCTTTAAAGCCAACCAACCCCTGTCTTTTTGCGATATAAGCCAGATAGGAAAGCAATTGAGTGCCTAACCCTTTATGTTGATAGTCATCTTTAATAACCAGGGCAACCTGGGCCGTGAGAGTTCCTTCAGCCACCACGAATTGTCCGACCCCGATAACAACTTCAGCGCCTTCCTGCTCAACTGTTGCCAGGATTACCATTTCCTTCGTATAGTCGATTGCTATAAATATATCCTGAAGCAGTTCGTGCGGCATATCTTCGCGCCGGGAGAGAAAGCGGTTATATTTCGTTTCATCGGAGAGGTCATAAAAGAAGTCTTTTAATAAAGGTTCATCGCTGATTTTAACCGGCCTCAGACAAAACTTCAGTCCCGTTTTTGTGGTTCTGAGAGTTTCAAGTTCAGCGGGGTACTCACCTTTTTCTCCCGGTATAAAGGCCTGATCCCGGTAAATAAGAGCAGCATTTTTTGCTTCTTCAATCAACCATGGCTGATAATCAGGATGAGCGATTGATATTAAAGCCATGGCTCTTTCCCTGACATTTTTTCCGTGCAGGTATGCTATCCCGTATTCTGTAACCACGTAATGGATATCGCCGCGGGTCAGAGTGACTCCGGCTCCTTCTTTAAGAAAGGGGACAATCCTTGATATCGTTCCGCCTTCGCTGGTTGAAGGCAGGGTAAGAATCGTCTTTCCGCCTTTTGCCAGAACAGCGCCGCGCATAAAATCTGCCTGCCCGCCAATTCCGCTGAAAAAAAACTTACCCAGGGATTCTGCTGTGGCCTGTCCGGTAAGGTCTATTTCGAGAGCAGTGTTAATCGCTACCATATTTTTGTTCCCGGCGATGTTAATAGGATTATTGGTGTAATCAATTGTTTTAAATTCTATACCTGGGTTGTTATCGATATAACGGTATGTCTCCCTGCTTCCCATGCAAAAAGAAGCTACGGTTTTACCCTTATTGGCAGTCTTTTTGGTGTTGTTAACTACACCCTTCTTAATAAGTTCTATGATCCCGTCGCTGAGCAGCTCCGTATGAATACCAAGATTTTTTTTTGAGTCGAGATTTGCCAGAATTGCATTAGGTAAACTTCCGTAACCGACCTGAATAGTGTTCCCGTCTTCAATAATCCGGGAAACAAACCGGCCGATATTGATTACGGCGTCGGATGTTGTATCGGAAGCTTTATATTCCAGAATGGGCTCATCGTAAGGGATTATGAAGTCTACATCTTTAATATTGATGAATGTATCTCCGTGTGTCCTCGGCATATGCGTGTTAACCTGCGCAATAACCAGCGAGGCATTTTCAACTGCTGTTTTGGTAATATCAACGCTTACGCCCAGGCTGAGGTAACCATGTATATCAGGCAGCGATGTCTGGATAAGGGCAACATCAACCGGTACCAGTCTCCGCCGAAACAAATCGGGTATCCCTGAAGCAAAGATCGGTGTGTAGTCTGCAACTCCTTTGTTTACAATTTCCCTGGTGTTTTCTACGATGAAGAATGAATTGTGCCTGAAATTCTTTTTAAATTTTTGATCGGCATATGGGGCAACGCCGAGAGTCCAAACGTGTAAGATTTCCGCGTCGAAAAAAGCTTTCGGATTGGATTCCACAAATTTTATGAGAGCCTGAACAAGATACTGAGGTTCGCCGCAGCCGGTACCGATAAAAATCCTATCGCCGGCATGGATGTGGCTGAATATATTATCTTCTGATTGATACTTTTTCGGATATTTATCTTTTGTTGCCTCCACTTGAGTTTTTCGTTGTTTGGGGCCTGTCCCGCTCATCCATTTTCACTCCCTGTAAACGATAGCCCGATACAATCTAAAATTATTCAACATTTATATTTTACCATAAGCACAGCCGGAAGATACAACCTAATGCCCGGCTGGCTGGCAATCTTTTTCGGGGGTTTTCAAAGGGGTAAGTTATCAAGTATACTGTTCTCAGCACTGCTATTAAGTGAGGTGGAGTAATGGCAAATCGGGATGCAGATTATTCAGAGCAACTGAGGGAGCGTTACCGTGAGGATCTTTTCCCTCAGTCGCTTGGAATCAAACTCGAAGATGTGCGGGCGGGCTATGCCCGGGTAAGTATGGAGATCGCTCCCGAGATGCATAATTTTAACGGTGTAACCCACGGCGGGGCCCTGTTTACCCTGGCCGATACAGCTTTCGGGCTTGCTTCAAATACCCGCGGTACAGCTCTGGCCCTTCATATCAGTATCAACTATGTAAAAGCAACTGTCAGCGGTGACAGGTTAACCGCTGTGGCGGAGGAGGAACATCTGACCCGTTCAACAGGGATTTACCGCATGACTGTTTTCCGCGATGCTGAAAAAATTGCCCTGTTAAGAGGGACTGTGTTTCGTAAAGACTGAATAAACCAGGTCTAACCGGTCCCACCTCTGTTAAAATTACGGCTTATTGATTGTTGAGTTTACTGTATTCAGTTACGGTAATGGCTGTAGTAAACATTTAACCGGAAAATAACAGGGTTTATAAAGGAGAGAACCGCACTAATGATCCTTGAATTCAATGGAAAGAAACCGCAGGTTGCACCGGGGGCCTTTATCGCCCCGACTGCCGCTTTAATCGGCGATGTAGTGGTGGAGGAAGGGGCCAGTATCTGGTTTGGAGCGGTGCTGAGAGGCGATTTTGGCCGCATTACAGTAGGCAAGGGCACCAGCATCCAGGATAATGTAGTTGTGCATACTATGGCCGGAGGCGAGACGATAATCGATGAGCAGGTTACTGTGGCACACGGATCCGTACTGCACAACTGCACTGTTCGCCGGGGCGCTATTGTCGGCTTGAATGCCGTACTTCTCGATTTTTGTGAAATCGGAGAACAGGCGATGGTAGCGGCAGGCAGCGTGGTTACAGACAACATGAAAATTCCGGCCAGGCACCTGGCTGCCGGCGCACCGGCCAGGATTAAAAAAGCGATTGCCGGTGCATCGCTGGTGTGGGTGGAAACCAGCGCCGCCTATTATAAGGAAATGGCCGATAGTTACCTGGAGCAGGGTATAGGCAGAATCGAGAGCTGATGATCTTTTCCTGAAGCACAGCTTCTTGATGGCCGGGCAAATGTTTGCCTTTTATTAAAAAGTAAAGAAATTTATTGGAGGATTGAATAATGTGATTTATGATATTATTAAGCTACGGGCTGTGGATAGATTGAGAAAAGACATCTCTGTCACCAGGTATGTAACTGCAAGATATCAGGCTGAAATGGAAATTTGCAACTAAGGAGAAATTCACTATTGCCGCAGGCATATTTTTTATTTTTTTGCCATTGATACTTAAATTTTATAATTATGAAGGGAAGTGTTTTGAAGATGGTTAAAATACTACTGGCTACCGATGGTTCGGAACATTCTATGAAAACAGTTGATAAATCCATTGAGCTTGCCCGGAAACTGGAAGCCGAAGTAACAGCTCTTTATGTAATCGAAGGAAATCCCCAGATCGGCTATGATCTCTTTGCCGCCTATAAAACGACCGAGGATGAATTGGAAAAGCTGGGTAAAGCGATCCTGGAAAAAGCAGCACAGCCTTTTCAGGAACAGGGGATCGCTGTTAATACGAGGCTTGAAAAAGGGCACCCTTCAGAGATCATTTGTGGAATTGCCGAAAAAGAGAATTTTGATTACGTTATTCTCGGAAGCAGGGGCCTGGGTGGCGTGAGGGAAATGCTGCTCGGCAGTGTCAGCAATGCTGTGGCCCACTGCATTAAAACTAGTATAATTATAATTAAGTAAGTTAATTGACGGTTTGCGATATCAAGTTTCACTGCTTTTTTGAAAATCAAAACACGGGTGCAATCCTTATAAGGATTGCACCCGTGTTTCAATAAGGTGTCTAACCTGTTCCGGTAAGGCTAATAGTTTGTTAAAACTCTCCGCTTTATCTTTGGAAACTACTTCTTATATTCAGGAGGTCTTTTTTCCATAAAGGCGGCAATACCTTCGCTGGCCGCTTCCGTGGTGGCGGCATTTCCGAAAGCTCTGTAGCCAACTTCAAGAGCTTCTTCGAATGAGGGTTTGACTGCCGCTTCGCTGATTGCAACGGATATTATTTCAACAATTTCTCTGCTCAGGGGAAGCTTTCCGGCCATTGGAGCCTCCAGAGGTTCGAGTGGGGTGATCTCCACTGGCTTATCGGTAATGTTTGGAAGAGGTTTGCCTGCCAACCCATGGACTTCCACGATGGCAAGTTTAATCAGCTCCAGGTAATCGCCGGCCAGGCCGGATAAAACACCGAGATCCAGGGCTTCCTTGGCCGTCATCCTGGCCGCCTGACGGTTCATATCATGGAACAGATCGGAGCCCGAAGGCCACCTGCGGTAAGGGACAACCAAACCGCCGCTACCGGGTACAATACCCAGAGTTACCTCGGGAAGCTGGAACCAGGCTTGCTCAACAGCTACAAGTTTATGGCAGCGCATTGCCAGTTCAAAACCGCCTCCCAGGGCAAACCCGTTAATGGCTGCTACTACCGGTTTGGGACAATTGTCCAGGTAACGCAGCAGTAGTGAATAGTCCCTGGTATACTGTATTGAAGCCTCTGCATCGCCCAATAACTTGGGAAATTTTCCGATATCCGCACCGGCGCAGAAAGCCTGGTTACCGTACCCCGTAATAACGAATCCTTTTATCTCCGGATCGGATTCGTATTCCTTTAGAACATCCAGGATCTCCAGGTTTACCTCGTCATTTAAGGAGTTCAATACCTGCGGGCGCCGGATAGTGATGATTTTTACGCCGTCCATTTCATCGACGAGAATATTTCTTTTGAAGTCCTGGTAGCTTTTATAGTCTTTTTCCATTCCCGGCATGCCGGGGCGGTCTTTCTGAAAGCCTGAGATAATGCTTTTTACCTTGGTTTCTCCCAGGTCTTTCATTATATCCATGGGACCTTTCCGGAAGCCCAGGGCAATCTGCGAGCCGAGGTTTAAATCCTCCAAAGTCCCGATTCCCCGGTTGATAATATCAAAAGATTGTGAAAAGAGCACTCCCAACAGGCGGCTACGCACCGTTTCGGCCGTTTGCGGATCTAGATCCACCTTTTGGCCCGGTTTGAGGGTGACCCATCTTTCAACTGAACGCAGGATATCAGCCGGACGGTAATGTTCTCCTTCCTCCATTTGGAGAGTGTTCGTTTCTACTATAATCGGATTGCCATTGGTCAGGTTTAAGACGAAGAAGGGTCCGGCAAAAACAAATTCCCGGGCAACCTGGTCAATTTGTGGAGCAGTAGCTTGATCCAGCAAAAGGGCGGCATCGTTGCACCAATTGTCGAAGATGCGGTCAAAGACAAAGCAGATCCTGTCCAGGGTAATGATCGGAACTTTACCGGTCATGCCGAACATCCAGGCCAGATAGTCAATAATTGAACGATCCGCCATTTCCCAGGCAATAATTTCTACGGCAGGGTTGCGCCATGCCGGTGCAAAAAAGTGTGTAATTGATGTCCTGGCCGGGAGCCGGGCTTCGGCAAAAATTCGCCCGGCAGGAATGGAGCTGGTATTTGAAGTGATAATGGTGTTGTCACTGACCTGCTCTTCAATTTGATGCACAATCTTTTTCTTGATGTCAAGGTTTTCCGTGGCGGCCTCAATGACCAGGTCTGCATTTTTAATCGCCGAATAATCAGTGGTATAAATAATGTTGGCTTCTATTTTTTCGGCTTTATCCGGTTTTAATTTTTTCCTGTCAACTGCCTTCTTAATATACCCCTGGATTACTGTTTGAGCATTTTCCAGTTGCTTCTCATTTATATCGACTAATACCAATCTGATCCCAGGCAAAGAACTTTTAAAATAGTAACCTATATCGGGGCCGATTGTGCCGGCGCCGACAATCGCGATCTCCTGCGGCAAAGGCCGGTCAGGGCTGTGCAGTAACGGGTTCAGATATTCAGGGTAGAGAACCGAATTCATGACCATCGCTCCTTTTATCAGTAATATTTTTCGGGTTTCTACCAATCAAGCAGAAACTTTAACGATCAACGCCGCTCCGGTGTCACCGGCTGCACAGCCTGTGAACAGTCCGTAGCCCCCGCCTCTAAGCACAAGTTCTTCGATCATTTCTATAATGCAGCGCCCGGCTGTCGGACCCTGGGGATGGCCGAAAACCAACGGGCTTCCGTAATTGTTAAAGGTCATCACATCGATACCAAATTCGTTGGCCATATAGATATCATTGGCGGCAAAAGGATTATGGGTTTTAATTACCGCTATATCCTGAATACCCAGCCCGGCTTTTTCGAGTGCCATTTTTGCTGCCGGCGCGGGAGCCATAGACATGTGAGCTTTCGGGGCCCGGCTGTAACCATAAGAGATTACCTGGATTTCAATATTTTTATCGGCGCTATATTCTTTTGCCTGTTCCCTGGTAGTCACAATAACACCGCAATTTCCATCTGCGGGATGGGTTTGTGAGCCAAACGTATGAACTCCATCGGGAATTACAGGTTTGAGTCTGGCCAACCCCTCTTTCGATGTGGGAGCAATGCCTTCATCTGATTCGAGAACACCGGTTTCTTTTTTGCTGATTCTGAATTCGATCGGAAACATATAGCGTTTTTGGAATTCACGATCGTTTTGAAGCCCTTCCATATACTGTTCATAGCGTTTCAAGGCTACCTCGTCACATTGCTCTTTTGAAATATTCCCGGCCTTTTTAACCACGTTTTCCGCAGTCTGGATCATTGCCGTTCCTCCCCAGGGATCTTTGCCGAAATGATCCATTACCCAGTCCTCGGAGATAACCTGCCCCCCGGGCCCGGCAGGGTTGGGCCAAACCGTATGTGGGCCGTTTGAGGTTCGATCTGCCATCAGGCAAAAAGCCTTTGTATAATTTCCTGCTTCGATGCTGATAGCAGCCATATTAATGCAGGTTGTTGAGGTAGAACAGGCCTGGGATATATGTACTGCCGAGGTTCTTTCCGCCCCCATCATTGCTGCCGCCCACGGAGATGCATAAAAAGTACATGGTTGTCCGATTGTTTTTCCAAACACAAGGTAGTCAAAAATTCCGGGGTCGATTTTTTTCTCGGCAAGCCATCGTTTGGCCGTGGCTGCGCTCAATGTAATAGCATTTTCGTTGGCTAGGCTCCCCTGCCAGCGGGAAAAAGGCGAGCTGAAATAGCCACGGTAGGGAATGAATGCTTTTTCGTACATTTTATTACCTCCTTGCAAAATTTTTTTCTAACGACTTGAAAGATTTCGACATCGTAATAATTTATTCCTGCACGAGTTGCGATAAGTGTTTAGAACAGAAGGCCAGACACTTGAAAATATAGAATTTAGTTAAAATTATATGGATATAATAAAATTAATTTAAAAATAATGAACGCTATATTGAATATAGAAATAATTTATGATAAACTGAATTAATATCATTTTGAAATGTTTCCTGATTTTCCAAAAGCTCTATAATTTGGGAATGTTTTATTTGACACAGCTTATCCAGCTTAAATATGAAAAGAAGGTGGTAACTCCTAAAATTATTCTGGTGGAACGGGAAAAGGTAATGCTAGCTGTTTCATGTAACTCAAAACTTACATCTGTAGAAGGAGAGGGTCAAGTAATGAAACTAAAGTTAATGTTGCTGTTACTCGTTTTCGCATTGGTAATGGCTCCCGTAATTAGCGGTTGTGCACCGGCAGACGAGGTGGCCCCGGAACCGGAGCCGGATCCGAACGGAGAGCCGGATGAGGAGCCGGAAGAGGATGCCCAAAGTTTTACCTTTGAGTTTGCCACGTTCTGGCCGGCTGGAGATTTCCAGGTAGCTGAGGGGCATAAAGCCTGGGCCCAGGAAATTTCAGATCGCGTCTCCGCCGAAACCCCGCACACTGTCGATTTTGAGTGGCACTATGCTCAGGCGCTTCTGGGAATGACGGAGCTTTATGAGGGCACAGCACAGGGTGTGGCCGATATAGCGACTACCTGCCCTGCTTATACGCCCGGCGTATTCCCGTTAACTGAAGCTTTTGAGCTTCCCGGTTACAATAACGATAATGCCCTGGTTGCTTCGGTAACCATGCACGAAGGCTGGAAACAATCAGAATTGCTTCAGGAAGAGTATTCTGATGTGAAGATCTTGCACTTCTGGGCAACCGGTCCCGGCGATTTTATGACCACTGTTCCGGTTAGTTCAATGGAAGATCTTCAGGGGCTCGATATCAGGGCTGTTGGTGGTACAATTCCTTGGGTATCTGCTCTCGGAGCGAACCCGGTATCAATGGGTATGGGTGCTTCCTACGAAGCCATCGAAACAGGAGTTGTTGACGGGCTCCTGGCGCCGACTGATACCCTTCAGGGCTTCAGGTTGGCGGAAGTACTTAACTATGTCACAAAATCTCCGGGTGCCTATAACATTATCTTCATGAAAGTTATGAACTGGGACTCCTGGAACTCCCTCCCAGCCTCGGTACAACAGATTTTCGACGAGGTAAACGAGAAATACGTGATTGAATACGGTCAGCTGAGAACGGACTATACCGTCCTTGGTCAGCAGTATGGAGTCGAAGAGCACGGAATGGAAGTAATCGAGCTTGATCCTGACGAATACCAACGGTGGGTAGATCTGATTGATCCGATCATGGAAGAGTGGGTCGAAAAGGCTAATACTGCAGGGTTGCCCGGTCAGGAAATGGTCGATATGGTCCGTGATCTCGATGCCCAGTTTTCCGCACAGTATGGCGGCTACGGTAATTAAATTTGCCGCTTGAAAAGTAACAGGTCGAGCTAGTTAGAGCTGTAAATTAAACTGGTGGAGGGGGCATCCGCTATCCCCGGGGAGTTTACCCGGTGAGGTGGGCGCCCTCTCTGATGGAAAACAGGAGTACTGAATACGCCAAAGACGGGGGAGGATATACTTGTTAGTTCTTTTTGAGCGATTTGTGCAAGGCCTAACCTGGCGGACAGCGCAGTTAGCCCAGGTAGCTATGGTCTTTGCAATGCTTATCATTGTAGCCAATGTAATCCTGCGTATTCCCTGGAAACCAATTGGAGGAACAGTAGAGCTTGTGGAGATGTCCGGAGCTGTGCTTTTGGCTCTGGGTGTGGCATATACCGCGATCATGAAAGGTCATATTATGGTGGGGGTACTCGTGGAGCGCTTATCTCTGCGCGCCCAGGGAGTTGTAGAGATAGTGGTCAGTACCATTTCGCTTTATTTTTCATACCTATTGGCCCGGGAGATCTTAAATTACGCGATTAATATGATGCAACGAGGCTATGAGACCGGCCACCTTGGCATTCCGATCGCCCCTTCGATCTTTCTGGTTGCTTTTGGTTTTATTATGCTGGCGCTTGTACTTTTACTCGATTTAGTGAAAGCTTTAACTATAGTCAAAAAGGGGAGTGAAAGCGGATGACCCCAATCCAGATTGGCCTGCTATCCATCGTTGTAATTTTTATCCTACTATTTGCCCGCATGCCTGTAGCTTATGTGATGCTCGTGGTGGGGATGTCCGGTTTTTCGATTATCAGATCGCCTGAAGCGATGTTTTCCGTTTCTTCCCAGACCATGTACAATACCTTTGCTTCTTATTCCCTCCTTGTAGTGCCGATGTTTGTCTGGATGGGCTATATCGCCTTTTACTCCGGCTTAAGTTCGCGGATCTACGATGCGACCTACAAGGTGATGGGTAATTTAAGGGGGGGGTTGGCCCTGGCTACTATCGGAGCCTGCACCGCCTTCGGCGCTATCTGCGGTTCGACAACCGCTACCGCAGCGACCATGAGTGCCGTGGCTTTACCTGAAATGAAAAAATATAATTATAACCGTTCTTTTTCAACAGCAACGGTTGCCTCAGCGGCGATCCTGGGGGTAATGATTCCGCCCAGCGTTATTTTTATCCTTTACGGGATCTCTGCCCAGGAGTCTATCCGCCAGCTCTTCATGGCAGGAATTTTTCCCGGACTTCTTCTAATGGCCCTCTTTATGCTGGCTGCCTACCTACAGGCAGTATACAAACCTGCTTACGGCCCCGCAGGGCCCCAGGTGCCGTGGGGCGAGAAAATCAGCGCGGTGATGAGCGGAGGGGTTGAAGTAATTATCATCTTTGTAGCGGTTATGGGAGGGCTTTTTGCCGGTTTTTTTACCCCTACCGAGGCCGGAGGAGTGGGGGCTTTCGCTACCCTGGTTGTTGCCCTGGGCAGACGCCAGCTGAGCTGGCAGGGATTTCTTAACTCTCTGAGAGATTCAGTGCGCATATCGGCAATGATCATGTTTCTCGTGGCTGCTGCGTCAATCTATGGCCGTTTTTTGGCCGTTACCGGACTTCCGACAGGACTGGCCAGGTGGGCGGTAGAACTTCCCCTGGCGCCGGTGGCTATTATGGCTATTATCCTGTTTATATATCTGGTCCTGGGTTTTTTTGTAGACGCCCTGGCTTTGATTTTACTTACCGTACCGATTTTTTATCCGGTGGCGGTAGAACTGGGTTTTGATCCGATCTGGTTTGGGGTTATTATTGTGCTGGCCCTGGGGATGGGGGTGATTACACCACCGGTAGGTGCCAATGTTTATGTTGTCGCCGGTGTTGACCGGGAAACCCCGGTAATGGAAATTTTCCGGGGAGTGGGATGGTACCTGGTGGCTATTATTGTCTGTATCATTCTGTTAACCCTTTTCCCGATCATAGCGCTGTTTTTGCCAAACATGATATTTGCTTAAACCGGGATTTAGTAATGGGAGATAAGTTAAAGAGGATTTAAAGAAATCTCAAAGATGCAAATACGCACAGGCCGGACTTTAATGCCGGCCTGTGCTTGTTATTCATGATCGGAATCTCTATGGCCTGTCTTGCCGAAATCCGTATTCTCAATTACGAATAAGCTCTCCGAGCTGTTCCGGCTTAATTTCATTGCCAGGGAAATTGCCTGGGTTCTGTTTTTAACCTGAAGCTTTTGATAAATATTGCGCAGGTGGGTCTTGACCGTGTCGACTGCCAGATTGGTAGCCGCGGATATTTCTTTATTGGTCAACCCTTTGACTAATTGTCTGAGTATTTCCTGTTCCCTCGGAGTCAGCTCAACCCGCTTTTCTTCTTTATCCAGAGGTTTTATCTCGGTAAGTTTTTTGCTCAGCCGTGTATAGTCGTTAACGATCTGGCGAAAAACAGACTGGTCTATAATAGTTTCTCCACTATGAACTCTTTTGATTGTGTCTATAAGATTTTGTCTGCTGACATGTTTGAGGATATAGCCGGAAGCCCCGGACTGCAGGGCCAATCGGATCGATTCGGTATCTTCAAAAATTGTTAAGAAGATCACTTTGATTTCCGGTTTTTGGGCCAGGATCTGCTTTGCAGTTTCAATCCCGTTGACACCCTCCATATTGATATCCATTAAAATGATATCAGGTTCGGCAGAATGAGCTTTCTCAAGAGCTTCTGAGCTATTCCCTGCGCTGGCAACAATGGTAATTTCTTCGATGTTTTCAAGCATATTGGACAACCCTTCCCGAACCATGGGATGATCATCGACTATGAGAATCTTTATGGCCACGATAGGACTCCTTTCCGCATAATTTTATATCGGTATGGTTACGCTGATCCGTGTTCCTTCACCGGGTCGGGAATCAATTCTGCAGGCGCCTCCCAACAGCAGGGCTCGTTCCTGAATGCTGGCCAGGCCCAGGCGATTGTGAAGTTGCGGAGTATCGGCAGGTTCCGTATTTATTCCGGACCCGTTGTCTTCCACGGAAAGATTCACCTCATGGTCCTGAATATCAAGGCAGACTTTGACTTTGGTCGCGCTGGAGTGCTTTATTACATTTGTCAGCGCTTCCTGCAGGATCCTGAATAAAGCAACTTCTATATTCGAAGCCAATCTCTGATTTTCCCCATTAACCTTAAGTTCGATAGGAAGATTATTCTTTTCGGAAATGTCAAAAACGTGAGTTTCAACAGCTGGAATCAACCCGTAATTGTCCAGAATAATCGGGCGCAGGTCGTACAGAATACGCCTTACTTCCTGGATTTGCTCACTTAATACATTCGTGATATCGGTGATTTCAGAATGCCATTTTTGCGATTCGGCCTTTTCGGCAGATGAGATTCGCTGTAGTCGGTACCAGATGGCTATCAGGGATTGGATTATGCCGTCATGCAGATCGGAAGCCAAACGCTTGCGCTCATCTTCCTGTGCTGTAGTCAGTTTATCCACCAGCTGGTGCAGCAGTTGTTCTTTTTGGCCAAGTTTTTCGATTAAAGCCGCATTTTCCATGGCAACCGCGGTGGCGCGGGCAATGGCGAAAATAATTTCTATTTCCTCGCTGTCGAAGCCGCCTGACTCCAGAGGCCGATCCAGCTGCATAATGCCGATGGTTTTTCCTTTACTAAGAATTGGGACCAGCAAAACCCAGCTGTATGCAAAATCCTCTATAATCTCCCTGGGGAGCATCCTGGATATGTTCTCCGGGGTTATCACTACCGGTTGCTCTGTTTTTATAGCCCGTTTGATACCCGGGAAAAGTCTTGCGCCTTTTAAGGCTTTAAATTTTTTTTTCAATTCGGGATCATAACTTCCCACAGCGACTGCCGGAATCAGGGTCTGATCTATCTCGTTCAGTAGGTATATACAGTTTTTTGCTGAAAAGAGGTCTGCTGTTAGCTGAGTAACGACATGAAGAACCTGTCTTAGATCTAAAGTGGAGCTGATGGTGTTAACTAACTCCAGCCAGACGGCAAGCTTTCTCAGGTGGCGATCTTTTTGTCTCCGGAAGAGTGACTCCTGGATGATGTCGGCCATATGGCGGCCCAAAGAGACTGCTTTGGCCAGCATATACTGCCCGCTCCGGTAGTCGGTGTTGAAGATACCGATTTCCATCGTACCGACAGGATCTCCGGCCTTTAAAAGGACCGGAAAAGTGGTAGAAATGACTGGGGAAAGGGGCTCCAGCAACTTTTTCTTCTGCAGGTTTTCTTCATCAGACAGGTAATCTTTTAATTGAGAACATCTTTCCAGATGAGCGGTACCACCGGTATCCGCTTCTTCCCCGTTTTTTGAAGCATGCCAGCATACCACATCTTTGTCATCTCGAACCAGCATCAGGCTGGCCTGCCCGAAATCAAAATAGTCAACAGAAGTTTGCAGGGTATTTTGCAGGGAGGTTTTTACCTGCTTAATTGTTGTAAAGCCGGAGCTAACACGGCAGATCAAAATCAGTTCCGGCCTGGCCTTTGGGTCAGGTATGTGCTTTAGCAACGGTTAACCACCCTTTGTTGATATCATATTTCAGGCAAACTGGTTGTTTAATTTTACCAGTTTCTTTCAGAAACGTCAACTTTGGGCATTACGAAAGTGCTCATCCGAAGGTGTTAGCTCCCATTTCACTCTTTTTAACCTTGATTCCATGCTTTTTAGGGATTTTATTATTGTCTGTCTTTGTTTAATATTTAGTTAATGGACTTGCACCCGGAGATAATTCTTTCAGCAAAATCCGGAGTGATGAAGTGGGTGCTTTTAAAGCCGGGAGTTTGGAGCAGGTTAAGTTATGTTTGCGTTTCAACCTGCATTTTTTGTCTTTCGAAAATGATCAAGCTGCCGGAGGGTGGGTGCGATGACCTGGAAATCTTTTTATAAGACCGGAGAAAAGTTAGATTATCACTCTTTTGAGTGGCGCAACCATATTGACGACATGGTATTTGGTCCTGACAGCAGGGAATCAGAGCAGTTAAAAGAACTTCTAACCCGCTACCCGGTTCAAACAGCCCTCGATGTTGCCTGTGGGAACGGAGATACTGCGATTTTTCTGGCCGCAATGGGTAAAAATGTTACAGCGATGGATCAGGATATTTCTCGGATTAAAAGGGTTCATTTGAAAAGCATTCTGGCCGGAGTCCAACTTGAAACTGCCTGTGGTGATATGCGCGATCTTTCCAGTGTATACCGGCATAAATGTAACCTGATCATGTGTTTGCAAAATTCATTGTCTCGACTGATAGACGAAGCCGATATATGGGGAACCCTTGCTCAGATGTATCTGGCGCTTGAACCCGGAGGACTGCTGGTGATTCAAATGTTTGATTACGATCGCCTTTTTCAGGAAAAAAGGCCTTCCTTTTCCGAAATTTGCGGCTATAACAGCGAGCTTGGAGTTAAAACTTTTTTTGAATATGAACGCAATAAATCAAATGCGAAATTTATTTTTGAAGTCTCCAGCCAATATTCTGCGGGAAGAAAAGCAGATCGGATCGTTTTCCCGGTGAGACCGATTTTTCAGAAAGAACTGGATATGTGGCTGGCTGAGCTGGGGTTCAGAAAACTTGATAATTGCGAAGAGGTTAAAGGCAGCTATATATCGGGAGAAACCTGGCAAACGGTGACGGCAGCTTTTCGGCCGGGTGTTACAGATAACCACTAAAGGAGGAGTTTAGATGCGTTTACAGGGAAAGGTTGTGATTGTTACCGGTGCAAGTAAAGGAATTGGTGAGGCAGTCTCCCTGGGCCTGGCCCGTGAAGGAGCTGATCTGGTCCTGGTAAGCCGCAAGATCAAAGCAGATGAGCAGGTCGTTCTGGAAGCAAAAAAAATGGGTCGCCGGGTACTGGTTAAGCAGGTTGATGTTGGTGATAACGACCAGGTAACTGAGATGGTTGACGAGACTATAGATACTTTTGGCCGGGTTGACGCACTGTTTAATAATGCCGGTATCAGTAAGCCGGCTATGCTTTGGAAAATGACTCCTGAGCAGTGGGAAGAGGTGCTTAGAATAAATCTAACCGGTACCTTTTACTGCATCCGGGCGGTGGCAAAGCCGATGATAGAAAAACAATCAGGTTCGATTATTAATGTAACATCCTCTGCCGGTCTGCTTGGAACGATCGGGCAGGTTAATTATACAGCGGCCAAAGGAGGGGTTTACGCTATGGGCAGGTCTGCAGCCAAAGAACTGGCCCGTTATGGGATCAGAGTGAATACGATTGCACCGATGGCTGAAACCGAGATGACGCAGGTCATTGCCAATGATCCCAAGTTTAAGGCAAAGTACCTGGAGCGAATTCCACTGGGGCGTTTCGGCCTTCCGGAGGAAATTGCGCCGGCGGTTGTATTTTTAGTGTCGGATGAATCGAGTTATATCACCGGGCAGACTATCTGCATTGACGGCGGCCTGGTAATGCCTTAAACTTTATGTAAACTCGCACATGAAAACTATTTGAGGAGGGATGGTTATGCCTAAAGATGTGGCAATCATCGGAGTGGGGCAAAGTGCTTTTGTCAGAGGTTATGAAGGCTCGATCCGGGAACTTTCATTCGAAGCTTACAGGGAAGCAATGCAGGATGCGGGTATTACTTCATCGGAGGTGGATGCCTCTATAGTCTGCTCCGCTCCCGAGTATGACAAACAGCGCAGCCCTTCAGGCCTGATTGCAGAGTACCTGGGATTGAATCCACAACCTACCTTTGCCATTGAGAGCGTCTGCTCGTCTAGCACAACCGGGATCAGAACGGCATATGCATTGATAAAAAGCGGTTTACATGATCTGGTTGCAGTGATCGGTTTTCAAAAAATGTCGGAGATTTCTTCTGCTGATTCCCAGGAGCGTATGGGCCGCGGCGCTGATATTATGTGGGAATCTCCTTTCGGCACGACGATGCCGGCATACTATGCCATGCATGCCCGGTCCCATTTCAACACTTTCGGCAGTACGGAGAAAGATCTTGCCCTGATCAGGGTAAAGGCGGCTAAGTATGGCCAGTTAAATGATAAAGCCGTTTACCGCAAGGATCTTGCCCTGGATCAGGTTTTGAACTCCGATTATGTTACTACCCCTTTAAAAAGGTTTGATTGTTGCGCCAACGCTGACGGATCCTCCTGTATTATTTTAGCTTCTGCGGAAAAAGCCAGAGAACTTTCAGCCAAAACTGTATGGATTATGGGTCTGGGGTCGGCCACCGCATCTTTGAGCATGACCGGCCGGAATAGCTACGACGGACTGGAGAGTGTGCGCCTGGCTGCCCGGCAGGCATATGAAATGGCCTCTCTGACACCCGGGGATATTGATGTCGCCGAGGTGCACGACTGCTTTACTATTGCCGAACTGATGGCTTACGAAAACCTCGGGTTCGCAGAACCCGGCAGGGGAGTGGAGCTTATCCGGGACGGAGAAACTTACCTTGAAGGCAGGATTCCGGTAAATGTTGACGGAGGGCTTTTATCTAAAGGGCATCCGATCGGAGCTACCGGGGGCTCCCAGGTGAGGACTATTGTACTTCAGCTTCGCGGAGAGGCCGGAGAAATTCAGGTTCCGGGTGCGGAAATTGGCCTGGTTCATAATGTTGGCGGCGTGGGTATATATGGAAATGTAATCATCCTGGGAAGCTGAAAGGGGCCGGACCTGTTTGAGGACACCAGTAGTTGACTTTCATATTCATCCAATCTTTTACGACAAGTTTTATGTTGAAAGCGCGCTTAACTGGATCAAGGAGATGCACGCTGATAAAGATTGGGATCAGTTTTATCAGACCTATTCCGATCCGGATTTCTTTGTAAACTACCTGAAGGAAAACGGTGTCGATTATGGTGTAGTGATGGCCGATATATGTCCGGCGGTAACCGGTGTATGTACCAACGAATATGTCCTCGATTTTTGCAACGGCAGGGATGCCCTGGTACCGTTTGCCAGTATTAACCCATATTTAACCGTCCAAACAGGAAGAGAGCTGCAGCGCTTGATTGGTGAAGGTTTCCGGGGAGTTAAACTCTATCCTACTTATCAGCATTATTTCCCCAACCAGCGCTTTCTCTACCCCCTGTACAGCCTGGCTGAAGAATTGAAAGTGCCGCTAATGGTCCATACCGGTTCTTCTGTGTTCAGAGGAGCAAAATTAAAGTACGGAGATCCTCTCTACCTTGATGAAGTTGCTGTTGATTTCCCGGGTTTAAAAATTATTCTGGTCCACAGCGGTAGGGGGTTCTGGTACGATCGCGCTTTTCTATTAACCCGGTTGCATGACAATGTCTACATGGAAGTCGCCGGGCTGCCTCCACAAAAATTATTGGAATATTTCCCAGAACTTGAAAGAATTACAGATAAGGTTATATTTGGTTCAGATTGGCCGGGCATAACAGATCTGAAAGGAAATATTGAATCAATCCGGCAGCTACCGCTGAGCGCAGAGGCTATAAAAAATATTCTTGGAGGCAATGCCGTCAGATTGCTGGGTTTGCCAACTGTGAATTATCGGAAAGACGACAGAATGTCTTAATAGAGAAAATAAAAAAGGAAATTATTTTTATTTGTAGAATTTGAAAGATTGAAACTTTAAGGGGTGGTTGTTAATAAAAGTTATGGAGATCAAGGCTTTGCAGGATATTGTTTGATTTATTGCTGCTTATTGATATATGCGCAGATTTGTAAAACGGCAGTATGGATGCTTCTCATTTTTCTTGAAAAACTCGAAAAATGTATTAATAAGGCAGCACCGGTAATTCTGCTTAGTCAACTACCGACCGGGCATGGCCGGTTGGGGGTGTGCATGCACTGAAGCAATGTTGAATTAAGGCCCATGCAGTGTTTATAAACTGGAGGTGTCACCACGATGGATAGTTTTGATCCCCTGAATATACTCGTAGCTTTACAACCCGGATTGGGAAGCCCGGTTGAGTACGAAGAACTGATTAAAGAGCGGTTTCCTGAGGAAGTGAGGACTGGAAAAATAAAGATCAGGCTGATCCAGGATGGCTCCGCTTCATCTACCCCTGATGAATACCTTGATACGCATATTATAGGAGCCGGAGTAGTTGTGGAAAGGGTCCCGGAGATGAAAAATCTGCAGTGGGTAATGACGTTCAGCGCCGGAATTGATCACTGGGAAAAATGGGGCAAACTACCCGGGCATGTAGCGTTGACCAACCTTCCGGGGGGTTCGGGGATTCCGATTTCTGAATTTGTAATCGGTCTGATGCTGAATCTTGCAAAAAAATATAACCAGCTCTGGGATCAGCAGAAAGAGAGAAAGTTCATCCGTGTTCGCGGTGAAGAGCTTTATAAAAAAACCGTTGGCATTATCGGACTCGGGGGAATTGGCCGGCAGATTGCGAAGCGTGCCAAAGCGTTCGACATGAAAGTGATCGGGACGGATATCAACACTGCAGATATTCCCCACGTTGACGAAGTCTACTTAAGCAATGAGTCTGATCAAGTAATCCGTCAAAGCGATTACCTGATTCTCGCCTGCCCGGAGACAGAAGAAACCCGGGGAATGATCAATGAGAGATCGCTCAGGTTGATGAAAAATACAGCTTACCTGATAAACTGCGCTCGCGGATCTCTGATCATAAAGGAAGATTTAATTAAAGCCCTGAATGAAGAGTGGATTGCAGGAGCGGCCAACGATACCCACTGGATTAAAAAGCCACTTCCTTCTTACCTTCCTGCAGAAGACGAACTGTGGGCCTGTAAAAACATTCTGATTACCCCCCATATTTCCAGCTGGAGTGATCAGTATGCACCCAGGTTCGGCGGTGTGTTTGTTGATAATATTGAACGTTTTTTAAATAAAGAACCACTCTTAAACGTTGCACCCGGTTTTGAGGGCGATCCGCAATGGCTGAAAAATGTTAATGCTTAAAGGAGAAAATATTTGAACCTATCAGAATTAACAGCACCATTCGAAAAGGCTCTTACAGAACCTGGAGAACAGGTCAGGCAATGGAAGGCAAAGCAGGGGGGCAGAGCCGTCGGATTTCTGATGACCGATGTTCCCGAGGAGTTGATCCACGCCGCCGGATTTTTCCCATATGGAATTGCCGGTGGAAACGCGGAGATGGAAGCTGCTGATGCGCATCTGCAGCCCTGGATATGTTCTTATGCCCGTAACTGCCTTGCTCTGGCCTTGGGAGGAAAGCTGGACTTCCTGGATGGACTGATAGTTCCACAAAATTGTGATACCACCCGGATGTTTTCGGATCTATTGAACCATATCCGGCCTTTTCCGTACATGGATATTTTCCGCATGCCCAGGCAGGTCGGCCGTTCCAGCGCCGGCAGCTATCTGATTGGCGAGATGGAAAGACTTAAATACGGGCTTGAGCAGTATGCCGGAAAGCCGATCGATCATAGTGATCTAAGAAGCAGCATTGCTCTCTATAATCGCAACAGGGAACTTTTGCGCAGGATTGCTGATATCCATGCTCAGAATCCCAACCTGATCAGCAGCCGGGATCTGTATACCCTGATCAATGGCTCCATGATTATGCCCAGGGAAGAGGTCGGCGAGTTGTTGACCGCGATTAGAGAGGTATTGGAAGGATTAACCGGAAGCGGCAATGCCGGAAACCAGGTCCGGCTGTTATTATCAGGAACACTGCTGGAACCATTGGAAATCCTCGATTTAATCGATCAGTGTGGGGGTACAGTCATCGGAGACGATTTTCAGAATGGGTTTCGCTATATTGAGAGTGATGTCGCAATTAAAGATGATCTTTTGGATGCCCTTGCCGAACGTCAGCTTAACCGTATTCCTTCTTCTGCATTTGATATCGAGCACAGGCAGAGAAGATATTATTTAACAGAAGTAGCTGAGGATAAAAATGCTTCCGGTGTTATTTTCCTGCATCTTGGTTTTTGTGAACCTGAAAACTTTGACAGCTATGATAATTTGCAGGCTATGAAGAGGGCCGGTATTCCTGCCATCCGAATTGAAACCCAGTTTGGACGATCAACCCTGGGGCAAATACGGACCAGGATTCAGGCCTTTATGGAGATGGTGGGAGGTGACGACAGTGGCTGCCGGTGAGGTTTTTAAAACTGCCTCTTTAATGAAAGAATTGATGACCCGCTACAACGAGACCGGAAAAGAAGCAAAGGACAGCGGTATCCCGGTGGCCTGGGTCACAGCCGTTTCTCCGGTGGAAATTATTTATGCCGCCGGGCTATTTCCGTATTATCCGGAGAATTTTGGTGCGGTTGCTGCTGCCAGGAAAGTTGCCGATAAATTATCAGCTTTTGCAGAAGCCAGGGGGTATGCCCGGGATCTATGCGGTTACGCCCGCTGCGGTATCGGTGATGCTTATGCTACAGAACATCCGGTTGGAGAAATATTGAGCCCTGATCTTTTATTCTGCTGCAATACCCAGTGTGGCAGCCTGCCTAAATGGTTTGAAGTAGCGGGGAGATTTTACAATGTGCCGTATTTTTTACTTGATGCGCCCAGGGTGGGACTTGAAACAGACCAGCTATGCAATAGCTATTATGTAGAACAACTTCATGAAATGATCGCATTTATTGAAAAACTGACCGGCAATCCTTTCGATTATGACCGCCTGTCCGAAGTGCTGGCTCTTTCCAACGAAGCCTGCCGCCTGTGGAATGAGATTTTAGAGACTGCCGCCTTAAAACCGGCCCCCTTTGGTTTTTTTGACGCCAGTTTTCACATGGCGCCAATTGTAACTTTAAGGGGAACCCGGGAGGCCGTAGATTATTACCGGGCGTTAAAAGAAGAAATTGATGAAAGGATAGAACAGGGAATAACAGCAATACCGGATGAGCGCTACAAAATATATTTTGATCACATTCCCTGCTGGCCCAGATTGCGCTGGTTTTCTGATTTATTCGCTTCACATGGGGCGCTGGTAGCGGTTTCACAATATACTCATTCCTGGGCATATTCCTTTGATCTGGAACGCCCCCTGGAAAGCCTGGCCGAAAACTATACCCATGAATTTGTTAACCGCTGTTTCGATTATCGGGTGGAGAGAAAGATTAACCTGATGGAAAAATACGGGGTTGACGGTTTTGTATTATTTTCAAACCGCAGTTGTAAGCCCAATGCGATCGGTCTTTACGCAAAAAGCAAACTGATCAGAGAAAAAACAGGACTGCCGGGAGTTGTGTTTGAAGCGGATATGTCTGATCTGCGCTTTTTTTCTGAAGCACAGGTGCTGGCGAAACTGGAATCATTTTTTGAACAGCTGAAATAAGATCATACTAACGAGGAGAGGATTAACGTTGAAGAAATTAATGACTGGAAACGAAGCTTTTGCCTACGGAGCATACCTGGGCGGAGTCCGCGTAGGGGCAGCTTATCCCGGCACTCCCAGTTCGGAGATTCTGGATAATTTTTCTAAATATCCGGGTGTTTTCGCCGAATGGTCCCCCAACGAAAAGGTTTCCATGGATGTGGCTATTGGAGCGGCGTATGCGGGCACCAGGGCGATGTGCGTGATGAAACATGTCGGTTTGAATGTTGCCGCAGATTCGTTCTTTTATGCCGTCTATACCGGGGTAAAGGGCGGCCTGGTGATAGTTTGTGCCGACGACCCTGATATGCACAGTTCGCAAAATGAGCAGGACAACCGTAACTATGCCAAGTTTGCCAAATGCCCGATGCTCGAACCTTCCGACAGTGAAGAAGCCAAACAGTTTGTCGGTATGGCCCTGGATTTGAGCGAGCAATTTGAAACACCGGTTCTGGTCCGAAGCGTGACTCGTTTATCGCACTCATCTACTCCGGTGGATGTTACAGAAGCGGTTCCAGCACCGCCTTCGGAAGAGCTGCCGTTGTTTGAACGCGATGCGCAGAGATATGTAATGGTTCCCTCCAATGCCCGGCGACGGCACCCGATCGTTGAAGAACGCCTGAAAAAACTTGCCGAGCATGCTGAATCGATGCCGATAAATTATATTGAACCCGGGAACGGGGAGCTTGGCATTGTCAGCGCCGGGGTAAACTATTATTATGCCAAAGAGGTCTTTCCCGATGCTACTTTCCTGAAGCTGGGAATGGTTTATCCTCTCCCTGAGAAGTTAATCCGGGAATTTGCAGCAAAGGTAAAAACCGTTGTCGTAGTAGAGGAGCTCGATCCTTTCCTGGAAGAACAACTGCGGTTGATGGGTATCGAGGTCAAAGGCAAAGATATCTTCCCGCTGATTGGCGAATTTAGTCCTTCCCTGGTTCGCAGCTGTGCAGTTGAAGCCGGTTTGATCGAAGCCCCGGAGGCCCCTCCCGAGATTAAAACAGAACTGGAGCGGCCGGTCCGGCCCCCGATGCTCTGTCCCGGCTGCGGCCACCGGGCCCTCTTTCATGTGCTTAAGGAAGCGGGTGTCCTGATCACCGGCGATATTGGCTGTTACACGCTGGGGTGGGCTCCCCCGCTCAGCGCTATGCATACTACAGGTTGCATGGGTGCAAGTATCGGTGTGGCTCACGGTATTGACAAAGGTGGCGTAAAAGATGAAGTAGTTGCCGTCATCGGCGACTCGACATTTCTGCACTCGGGTATCCATCCGCTGATCGATGTTCTGTACAATCAGGGAGTTACTACCACCATTATTTCTGACAACAGCGCCACAGCGATGACCGGATTCCAGGAACACCCGGGTACCGGAATAACGATCCAGGATCAGACGACCACGGCGGTGGATCTGGAAAAATTGATCCGGGGCATAGGTTTTGAAAAAGTTGATGTCGTTGACTCCTACGACATTGAAAAAATGGCTGAAACACTGCAGGATCATCTTAAAAGTGGAATGCCTTCGGTTATTATCGCCCGCCATCCCTGCGTGCTGAACACGAGAGTAAGAGAAAAGCCCCCGGAAGTTGATGTAGAACTGTGCCTGAACTGTGGTATTTGCCTGGATATCGGTTGTTCTCCACTTGTGCAGGAAGAGGATCACGTGCGAATCGATACCCTGCTGTGCAACGGATGCGGCCTTTGTGTGAAAGTTTGTCCCCAGGAAGCGATCATTTCGGAGTAAGCCGGCGCGACTATTAAGTAAAAACAGAGAGGGAGGCTGAAATATGAAGAAAACAGACTTTTTAATGGCCGGGGTTGGCGGCCAGGGGACCATTCTGGCCAGTAATATATTGGCTGAGGTGGGGCTGCACCTGGGCTATGATGTAAAAAAAGCAGAAGTACACGGAATGGCCCAGCGGGGCGGACAGGTAGACAGCCATGTCCGATGGGGAGAAAAAGTATACTCCCCATTGGTGGAGGAAAACAGCGTTGATTACATTGTAGGGTTTGAAATGCTGGAGGCTGCCCGCTTCCCGCATTTTATGAAAAAAGATGGCGTAGCTGTGGTTAACGATTACCGTATCAACCCACCCCTGGTAAATCTGGGTAAAGCCAGCTATCCATCCAAGGAGGACATTGAGTCACTGCTCCTTACCAGGGCCGAAAAGGTGTATTGGATTGAAGGCACAAAGATTGCCGGGGAACTGGGCAACCCGGCCGTAGTCGGTGTGGTTCTGCTGGGGGCTCTGTCCAACCTGGTCGGAGGGGATAAAGAGGTATGGCTCGAGGTTATCGGGAAGATGGTGCCGCCAAAGTTTGTTGATCTTAACCTTGAAGCTTTTGCAGCGGGCCGTCAGGTTACCGCTTAGAAGGGACAAACATCTGAAAGAGGAGGGGATACTGTGAATTTTGCTTCTTACGGCATTATAAACGCAAAGAAATATCCGGAAAAGGAGTTTCTGATTGAATGCTGTCCTTCCAGAAATGAACGAAGAGCTCTTTCCTGGAAAGAGTTTAATGAGCAAACCAACCGTGTGGCCAACTATTTGCAAAAACAGCTCGGAGTAAAAAAAGATGATTTTGTGTTGCACCTGCAGATGAATAGTCTGGAGTGGATGGTTACCTATCATGCTATTTTGAGAGTGGGAGCAGTTGCGGTTCCACTTAATTTCCGCTTTGCTTCCTCAGATATTAAGTATGCAGCAGAGGCCAGCAATCCAAAAGTTTTTATTTTGAGTGAAGGGTTTCTGGAGAAAGTAGAGCCGATTCGGGAAGAGATGAAAACAATCAGCACTTATATCTGTATAGGCGATAATGTTCCTGCGGACATGATTCCCTACGCGGATGTTCTTAGCGATTCCAGTCCCGAAGATGTGCTCGTCGAAGTAGACGCTAGCGATCCGGCGGAATTGATGTTTACCTCGGGAACTACCGGCCCTCCCAAGCCTGTATGCCAGGCTCATGATACGCTATACCAGATCGGCATAGGTAATGCCCTGACTTATGGAGAGGGGCACGAAACGGTTTACCTGGCTGCCCATCCCCTTTACCACAGCGGCAGCCTGTTTCTATCCTTCCCCTGTTACCTGGCGGGAGGCAAGATTGTGATGCTTCTTGAACTTGATGATCCCAGGTATGTCCTCGATACCATCGTCAATGAAAAAATTAATAATGGTTGGGTTACGGTCCCGACTATGTCCGATTCGATCAATGCGATTAAAAAAGGGGTCATCGATATAGATGAGTATGATTTTTCTCATGTTACCGGAAACATAGTAATCGGAGCTCAACCGGTTCCTTCGACTTTATTTAAGGATATGAAAAAGCTGTTGCCGTTTAGAACCGGTAATATTTATGGGATCACAGAAGGCGGCGGAGGCGGTACACTTAATCTTTACGACGATGAAGTTTTAAAACGGCCCGGTTCTATTGGCAATCCGACTTTCAATGTTGCAGCCCGGGTTGTTGATGACCATGGCAACGATGTTCCGGTTGGAGAGGTCGGGGAATTGCTATTGAAAGGCCCTCGCAATATGAAAGAATATTTTAAAAATCCGGAGATGACCGCAAGAGCAATTCGGGATGGTTGGCTTTATACCGGGGACCTGGTGAAACAGGATGAAGACGGCTTTATCTATATCGCCGACCGGAAAAAAGATTTGATTATCAGGGGTGGAGAGAATATCTTCCCGGTGGAAATTGAAGATGTTTTGCGCCGCAACCCGAAGGTTGCCGATGTGGCGGTAATCGGATACCCGCATGAGCGTTACGTGGAGATTGCGATGGCCGTGGTACAGCTCTATCCTGACGAAACAATGACAGAGCAGGAAGTGGTTGACTTCTGCAAGGAGCAGGGGCTGGCCAGGTATAAATGGCCGGAAAAAGTAGTTTTTGCTCCGGTAATGCGTAATGTTACCGGCAAAATTGACAAGCCCCGGCTGCGGGAAGAGTACATCGAAGGCTAACAACGGTTGAACCTGACCTGGAGTCTACATGTCACCCGACAGCAGTATATGGCTGGTAATCGAAGAGTGAGTTACCGGGAGCTGTAAATGGCAAAGGATCAGTTGAGGTGCCTTAACTTTGCGGATAGCGGAAGGCTGGAAAGTTGCGCTTGCAGGAGCCGGTGTGAATTTCTTTATGAGCATCCCCTATGCCTGGAGCATCATTGCATCCGGCCTGATTCAGCAATGGGGATGGAGCGCGGTTCAGGCAGCCTTCCCTTACACGGTTTTTTTAATCAGTTACTCATTATTTATGGCGCCGGTCGGAAGATGGCAGGACAGGGCGGGGCCGCGCCGGGTGATTGCTAAAGGTGGCTTAATTTTAGGAAGCGCATCTCTTATAAGCGCGTTTTTTATTAACCCGGTGGCGCTGGCGTTTCTGTGGGGAGGAGTTTACGGGTTCGGAGCAGCCTGCTGCTATGCTTCCGCAACACCGGCGGCAATGAAATGGTTTCCGGCAGGAGAAAAAGGACTGGTCACCGGGGTAGTTGTAACCGGTGCGGGAATTTCAGCATTTGTGATGGCGCCCCTGATTTATTTCCTGACGGGTTACGGCATGAGAACCACTTTTGTGGTTCTCGGTTTTTTATTACTGGGTGGTATAACTCTACTTTCACGCTTAATTAATAATCCTCCCGGTCAGGTTTTCCGGCCGAAAGAGTTCCCCTTATCCGGACGATGGTACACTATCCTCCGGATCCCTCAATTTGCCATGCTCTGGTTTATGTTCTGGGTCTCTACCGGCATTGGAGTGACCTTCGTGACTCACCTTGATACTATGGCCCGTGTTCAGGTATCCTTTGGCCTTGGATACATCCTGGTGGCTCTTTTTGCTTTTTTTAATGCTGTTGGAAGAATGGCTGCCGGGGTGATAACTGATCGTATCGGGAGCACAAGGGCTATAACTCTTGATTTCAGTATCACACTGCTGGCCCTGTTCTTTCTTCTGCAGGCTAACTCTCCTTTATCGATGGGGCTAATAGTTTCGGGATTGGGTTTGACCTACGGGGGACTTTATACAATTTTTCCGGCAACCGTCGCCTCTTTTTTCGGAGAAAAAGATTTGGGGCTGGTTTACGGTTTAATTTTTACAGCACTGGGAGCCGGGGGATTTTTCCCTTTAATAACGGGGCACCTTTTTGGTCGGCAGGGTGATTTTTCCGGAGCGTTTTTATTGCTGGTCATTTTTTGCGCAGCAGGTTTGGTGTTGTCGCTTTTCCTAAAAAAACCGGCTATCCGAAATGCGGTGGAAAATCCTGAGTCGCCTGTAAATCAGAAGTAAGAGATTTGAAGTTTGGAAAATACAAAATTAAAATCACCCATCGCTATGATCGATTTTTATCAAAGCATCCGGGGAAATTGGTTATTTTACGCCTGCGGTTACAGGTTACAGGATCAGGCAAACGTGTGAACAAGATCGTCTTTGATTATCGGGTATTATGCACCGTACCTGTCACGCAGAACCCGGTGCAGGGTTTTGCCGGTTGCCGTAAGAGGCATTTCTTCTTCCTTGATAAAATCTATCGATTTAGGCCGTTTATAGCCGGCAATTTTATCCTTACAGAATGCAGCTATATCGCCGGCAAGTTCTTCACTTGGCTGAAATCCGTTATTGAGGACGATCACGGCTTTTACTGCTTCTCCCCACTTATCATCGGGGATCCCGATTACAGCAACATTCTTAACTGCAGGGTGAGCGGATACAGTATTTTCGACCTCGGAAGGATAAACATTTTCCCCGCCGGTGATAATCATATTTTGCTTTCGATCAACCAGGTAATAGTATCCTTCTTCGTCTCTCAGGGCCATATCTCCGGCAGAGCACCAGTTTCCGTGAAACGCTGCACTGGTTTTCTCCGGATCTTTCCAGTATTCTTTAAAAATGATTGGAGAACGGCTGTAAAGTTCCCCTACCTCCCCTTCGGGCACCTCATTCTTATTTTCATCGAGGAGTTTAATTCGATCTGTGCCATATATTTCCCGCCCAATCGAACCAAGCTTGGCAAATTGTTCTTCAGGCCTCAGATAGGTAACCAGGCCGGCTTCTGTTGACCCGTAGGCTTCCCAGAGTTCCGCTGACTTGAAATAATCCATAATGGCCAGTTTTAGTTCTTTTCTGGCCGGGGCTGAAGAGATCAGCAGCTGCCTGATGCAGCTGACGTCGTATTTCTGTTTTATTTCGTCAGGCAGGCTGAGGATCATAATATAGTGAGTCGGGACCAGGGAAGTATAGGTGATTTTGTATTCGGAGATAGTTTTTAGCAGATCTTCAGGGTCAAACGTAACCATGCTGTAGACCATTGCCGGCGCACCCAGGATTGTGTAGGCGAAAGAGTAGTAGATCGAATTCACGTGGCACATCGGCATTACCAGCAGTATTTTATCATCAGTCCTGACTCCCATATTCATATTGCTGAGCAGGTACTGGGCGGTATAACTTTCATGGGTTCTGACTGCGCCTTTCGGTTTGCCGGTAGTCCCGGAGGTATACATTATCGTCCAGGTATCAGATGCGTCAACCGGCACATCAGGCTCCCCGGGGGGGCTCTGGTCGATAAATTTTTCATAATCGATGAAACCTTCAGGTTCTTCTCCATCTCCTATGGAGATAAAGTTATCTGCGGGGATGGTTTGTAAATTGTCACGTATACTGTTGACTCCTTCTGTAAAGGGGGCTTCAACTATGAAAGCTTTACATTCTGCATGATTGACAATGTATTCATATTCCAGGGGTGTGAGGCGGAACATGATTGGTACGGCTACCTGACCGCCCTTGGCGCAGGCTGCGTAGATGTCCATCCACTCTACCCTGTTGTAAGCAAGCACGGCGACCCGATCCCCATATCCTACGCCCATACTTTGCAGTCCATTGGCAATGCGGCATGCTCTATCGTTCCATTCTCTGAATGTAAAACTCCTGGTTTTATCCTGGCAGCCCAATTGATCAGGATATTTTAATGCATTTGTTTTTAGGGCGGTTCCAATGTGCATCCACTTGCTGGTATTCATATTTGTCCAGCTCCTGATTTAGATTTATAATGCCGGGAGTATTAATAGCTTCTATTTGACATCATTTTTATTCTTCATAATTTTGTAATTACCTTCTCAAAATTGGTTTTAATGCAGGTGGTAACCCTTTTATCACTCTTCTGATGAAAAAATCCCTCTTTTAGGTGATAGCAAAATTTAATCATATTTTATAATATTAAGTCAATGATGAAAAATCTTTATCTTCTGCGTGATCATTTTTTAATTTGAAGGGGGTAATAAACGGTGGCTATTTCAAAAATCGGCATATTAGGAGCCGGGGCAATGGGCAGCGGTATAGCTCAGGTTGCCGCCCAGGCCGGGTACGAGGTTGTCCTTAGTGATACGGAGGAGTCGATCGTTGATCGGGCTTATTCCAAGATTGCGGCATTTATGGATAAAAGTATTGAAAAAGGCCGGTTAACAGCAGAGCAGAAGGATGAAAGTTTATCTTTAATTAACCGTACTACCGGTATCTCTGCTTTTGAAGATGCGGATCTTGTTATTGAAGCAATCATTGAAGATCTTGAACTAAAGAAGAACGCCTTCAGCGAACTGGAGGAAGTTTGTAAGCCGGAAGCAATCTTTGCTTCCAATACATCTTCCATGTCAATTACCGTGCTGGCAGGCGCAACTAAGAGACCGGAACAATTTGCAGGAATGCATTTTTTCAACCCACCGGCACTGATGAAATTAGTGGAGATCATCAGGGGTTACTACTCCAGCGACGCGACAATCGGGACGCTGGATGCCGTGGCAAAAAAAATGGGCAAAGTAACTGTAGAGGTAAAGAAAGATTCTCCCGGTTTTGTAGTTAACCGGATCCTGATCGCCCAGTTTGCTGAAGCGATCCGCCTGTTGGAGGAAGGGGTTGCCACACCGGAAGATATCGATACGGCGATTAAAACAGGTCTGAATTATCCGATGGGACCTTTTGAACTGCAGGACTTTACCGGAGTGGATATCGCTTATTTTGTGATGAATTATTTTTATGACGAATTCAAGGATCCGCGCTGGAATCCGCCGCAGGCGATTAAAGCTCTGATCCGGGCGGGGAGGCTGGGTAAGAAAAGCGGTGCAGGCTGGTATGACCACTAGATCCGGATTTTATCTGCCGGGGATGATCTTGTTTCACCCGAAGGAGGATTAATATAACGATGGCCTTTGTTGAACAGAAATGGGAAACAATGCCTCAGGAAAAACTGCAGGAAATTCAACTGGAGAAATTTAAAAAACAGGCCGGGCTTGTTTACGGGAATCCATTTATTAAAAAGCGCTTCGATGAAGCCGGTATCCATCCGGAAGAGATCACGGACTGGGAAGATATTAAAAAGGTTCCTTTCATCTTCAAAGATGATTTGAGGGAGAATTATCCCACCGGACTGATCTCCGGCAACTGGGATGATGTCTATCGTATTCATATGACTTCCGGAACTACCGGGGTGCCGACCCCGATGGTTTACAGTAAAAACGATCTCAATACCTGGGCCACATGTATGGCGAGAAACTTTGTTGCCGGGGGGCTGCGAAAAGATGATATAGTCCAACAGTCGCACGGGTTGGGCCTTTTTACCGGGGGACTCGGTTTTCATTACGGACTGGAGTTGGTCGGCGCCAAGGTTATCCCCACCGGAGCAGGCGGCACTGAGCGGCAGCTGCGGTTGATGCAGGAATGGGGAACAACCGTCTTTACCGGAACACCTTCCTACGCTGCTTATATGGCCGAATTTGCTCTTGATAACGGAATTGACCCGGTTAAAGATTTAAAGTTGCGTCTCGGGTTTCACGGTGGAGAACCCTGTTCTGATGAATTAAGGAACAGAATCAATAACCGTCTGGGCTACAGCGCTCATGGAGGAGGAATGAGGCGCTGCTACGGTCTTACCGAAATGGGCGGTCCGATAGCCATGGACTGTGAGTATGAAAGCGGGATTCATATCTGGGCCGATCATTACCTGGTCGAGGTACTCGATCCGGAAACGCATGAAAACGTTAAAGAGGGGCAGCCGGGGGAGCTTGTTCTCAGCAACCTCAGTTTTGAAGTAATGCCACTCTTGCGCTACCGTACAGGTGATAACGTCGTAGTCTCATTTGATACCTGTGAATGCGGCCGTACCCATCCGCGTATCACCAGATTTGTAGGCCGGTTGGATGATATGATTCTGGTCAGCGGAACGAATGTATTCCCCAGCCAGGTAGAGCTAATACTATTAAAGCATTCCGAACTCAGCGAAAACTGGCAGCTCGTGGTGGGAGAAAATAAGGGATTGCATACCCTGAAGGTAGAGATTGAACCTGTTGCCGGGGCCCGGGTGGAAAAAGCGTTTGTAACGGCGCTGGAAAAGGAGCTTCATAAGAGCCTCGAAAAAAAATGCTTCGTTGATATAAAGGCGGTGGGCAGTTTGCCCAGGTTTGAAGGAAAGGCTGTCCGGGTTATTGATCAGCGCACTTAAAATTTGTTTCGAATCTCCCGGTTATCTTCGATCTGTACGCCGGGGAACGCGGTCGTGATTTCTGCCAACCGCCTTCATGAATACCAGGGTGTTCAACCGAAGGTGTTAGCTCTGTTTTCACCCTTTATTACTCTCGATTCCATGCTTTTAAGGGATACTCTTACAGGCTGATTTTGATTAAGCTTATAGTAAGCAGAATTGTATGCCCGGCCGATCCTTATACATTAATCCGGGCTGTGTGGAAAAGGGATTTGATATTGTGTGAAGAACTATTAAACAACTCTTTTTACGATTAATTTAAATGTCGCATTAGGATGATTTGTGTTGGAGGAGGATGGGTAAATGGGTTTTGAACAGTTTGGCAGGGTAAGTTTTACTTCTCAGACGAAAGTGGGAAATTTTGTTGAATGCCTGGAAAAGGAAGGGCTCTTTGCCACAAAATGCCGGGTTTGTGAGCAGTCCTATTTCCCGCCCCGGGCAGATTGTGCCAACTGCCTGAACAGTGATATGGACTGGCTCAAAGTAGAAGGTACCGGCAAACTGGTCAGCTTTACCAGGGCCTGCTTTGGGCCGACCGGCTTTGAAGAAGATGTTCCCTATGTCCTTGCGGTTGCCGATTTCAATACAACAAAGGTGTTCGGCCGGTTTAAATCAGATTTTCCTGAAGATCAATTGAATATCGGGATGGATATCCAGGTTAAAACCATTACATTGCCCAATGGGCAGATCAGCTATGAATTTGTACCGGCGTAAATGTTTTATTTTAACTTAATATTTATTTTATACCGGGGGAAGGAAATACCGGGATTGAGGGGGTGTGGAACTTAGAGGAATTGCAAGCCCGGAGATCAATCCGGGAAGAAGAAAATTGATTCTTGAAGCGTGAATTATTTGATTTTATTGCTCTATTCTGGAAGGAGGATAAGGATGGATTTAAACAAATGGCCCCGCCAGGAAGGCCCGGTCGACCACGACCTTTACGGTGATGAACATTTTGGGACAGAGCCCCCCTGTGTAATGTATGAAAAAAAACCGGTTCTCGATCCTGAAGGCAAGGAGGTGGAAGGACTTTATTCAGCATGGGTTATCTTAAATAACCCCAGTCAATATAACTCTTACACCACTGAAATGGTGAAGGGTGTAATCGCCGGGATGCATAAGGCAGCCATGGATCGTTCCGTGGTTGCGGTAATTTTTACAGCAGTTGGAGACAGGGCTTTTTGCACCGGCGGAAATACCAAGGAGTATGCAGAATATTACAGTGGCAATCCTTCAGAGTACGGTTCTTACATGGATCTGTTTAACGGGATGGTTGATTCCATCCTGATGTGTAAGAAACCGGTTATCTGCCGCGTAAACGGTATGAGAGTAGCAGGCGGGCAGGAGATCGGTATGGCCTGCGATCTTACAATATCTTCAGATCTGGCAATTTTCGGCCAGGCCGGTCCCAAACACGGATCCGCTCCCGTAGGTGGTTCAACTGACTTTCTCCCTCTCTACCTGTCGATGGAGCAGGCCATGTGGAGTTGCATCTCCTGTGAAATGTGGAGCGCATACAAAATGCAACGCGAAGGTCTTATCTCCAAGGCAGTACCGGTCCTCAAAGTTGATGGAAAGATCGTGCGCAACCCCCTGATTGTTACCGATAAATATGTTGATAACGGAGAGATAGTTTATGGTGAAACAGTCAAAGGCGAAGCTGCAGCTAAGGCCAAAGAGATGCTTAAGTCATCTGAAACTGATTTCTCCCTTCTCGATAACGAAATTGACAAAGTTCTCTGGACCCTTGCCAACCTCTTCCCCAATTGCCTGATGATGTCCATTGACGGAATTCGCCAGAAGAAGAAGTTTTTCTGGGATCAGGCCAAGTTGCCAAGTCGTCACTGGCTGGCTGCCAATATGCAGACAGAAGCCTATCTGGGCTTTAATGCATTTAACACCAAGAAGCTAACCGGAAAAGATACTATTGATTTCATCAAGTACCGCCAGCTTCTTGCCGAAGCCAGGCCTTTCGATCAGGAACTGATCGATGCCGTTATGGGAGAGCGTATCGAGTAGAGAGTCACTGTCTCCTGATTTAAAAAAACAGGTTTCGAAACGGTCGGTGTTTTCTGCCTGGTAGAAATCTATATCCTGTGCATCGGACAGGTGCCGACATTATTAGGATTAAACGGCAGGCTACAGGTTAGATTACCACAGGAAATGCCGACCATAGTTTCTACCGGCAGGTCTAATAA